>JAVXWV010000486.1:0-4824 GCA_032230775.1 Mycobacterium sp.
TCTTGCGCGGCCCCGCCTGGCGTAGCGGTGATCTGGACGTTCCCCGGGGTCTGCTGCACGTTTGATCCGACCGTGCCCGTGGAAGCCGCGGCCGTCGGTGCGGCTGCGATCGCCACTGCGGCAGCTCCTGCCGCCACCAGAGGAACGATGCGATTCATCTTGATGTGCATGGTCTTTCCTTCTTTCGTGTATGTCGTTTGTGTCGGTGACGTATTCCATGATCGTCCTCGAACGCGCCAAAGTCGTCCTCGCTGGCACCCGTCCTTGACCTCCGGCTACCTGCAACGTTCGGTCGCTGCCAGCCGCCACGGGCAGGAGTAGTACTGTTGCTCTGCGGGCTTGAATGGGCCCAATCGTGTTCGTGTGTCGGGACTTAGCCCGCGGTCGTCAGGGCGACCTAGCGAGGAGACGCGATCCCTGTCGTCATGACAGGGATGTGGTGATGCGGATCTCCGAGGTCAGGGTCTGATGAACGGGGCAGCGCTCGGCGATGTAGAGCAGCCGTTGCCGCTGTACGTCCTCGAGGTCGCCGGTCAACTCGACGTCGCAATCAATTTGGTGGATGTAGCCGTTGGTGGTTTCGCAGTCGGCGCAGTCCTTTGCGTGAATTCGCGAGTGCCGCAGCGTTACTCGGATCTCTTCCAGCGGCCAGCGCTTGCGGTCTGCGTACATCCGCACCGTCATGGACGTGCATGCACCGAGCCCGGCAAGTACTAGATCGTAGGGTGTTGGCCCAGTGTCGTCGCCGACTGGCGGTGGCTCGTCGGCCCCCAGCTGGCGGTGCCCGGCGGAGATCAGTCGCGTGAAACCGCCTGCAGTTGTCTCGGTCACGACCACGGTGCCCTCAGACGCCCCTGCGTCGCGCGCGGTCCCGTCCTGTGTCGTCATGGCACCCTCCTTGGCGGCTTGCTCGCGCCGGGTGTCCGGCGGCTCCATAGGCTCAGAGGGAGCAGGACCGCGACAGTTGACGGCAGAACGGGCCATGCGGGCAACCCCGTTGCGCTGAGCGCGTAGGTCAGCGCCAACGCGGCGACGACGGCGAGCGCCACCCGCCAGTCGTCGCCGACGATGAAGTCGTACCAGAACCGCAAGAACGCCCTCAGGCGGGTCACGAATGCCCTCCTTCGCTACTGACCGGATCGGTGGACCCAGACCCGCCCGAGGTTCGGCGGAGAACGGCTACCAGAGCCAACGCGTACACCGCGACGGCCGGGACCAAGGCGAGCAATGCGGCGTCGGCGCCCGGCCAGTGCGCGCCAGCACCCTCCGCACCCCAGAAGATGCCGAATGACGTCAGCATGACCCCGACGATGAATTTCATGGAGTTCTCCGGAACGCGGGCCAGCGGGCCCCGCACTGCTATCCCGGCGACCACGACAACGACTACCGCCGACAGCGCTGCGATAGCCGCCAGCGGAATGTTGTGCTGATTGGCGCCGAAGGTCAACGCAATGAAGGCCACCTCCAGGCCTTCTAACAGAACCCCTTTGAAAGAGAGGGTAAAGGAGTACCAGTCGGTGACCAGCCCGCGGCGATCGACCGGTGCCGCCTCGGCCGCTGCAAGTTCGGTGCGATAGATCGCGGCCTCGTCGTGCATCGCCTTGAGGCCCGCGGCCCGCAGGATCGCCTTTCTCAACCACTGCAGACCAAAGACCAGCAGCAGACCGCCGACAACCAGGCGCAATGCCTCCAACGGAATCGCAGTGAGCGCCGGGCCAAGCCCGGCAACGATCAGCACCAAGACCGCCAGGCTGCACCCGACACCCAGCAATGCCGAACGCCAGTCTCGACCGACGCCGGCCGCCAGAACGATCGTCAACGCTTCGACCGCTTCCACTGCGCACGCGAGGAAGACCGCGACAAACAGAGCGCTGCTGTTCACAGGCAGTCACTCCGGGTCGTCGTCACGATGACTGTTGTCCTCCATCCGTGCCCAGCGTGATGTGGGCGGTACGGGTGTCTCCTGTGGGGGCTGTGTAGCTCACGCTAACGGTATCCGCGGGAGAGTGTGACAGCACCGCTGCGCCCAACGCTTCGACACCGTCGATCACCTGATCGTCGATCCGCGTGACCACAGCGCCGACGGGTATACCCGACGCTGCGGCGCCGCCGTTGGTCACCCCGACGATGCGGGCGCCGGAAGGATTCGTCGCGTCAGTGACCTGAACGCCGAGGGAGGCATGCGAGGCCTTGCCGGTGGCGATGAGCTCATCGGCGACGCGCATCGCCTGATCTACCGGTATCGAGAAGCCAAGCCCGATCGAGCCGGTCTCTGCGCCGGGGGAACCGCCCACGGTCGCCATCGCCGAGTTCATCCCGATCAGCTGTCCATTCATGTTGACCAACGCCCCGCCGGAATTACCGGGGTTCATCGGCGCGTCGGTTTGGATAGCGTCGAGTGTTGCGCGCTGGCTCGCTGTGTCGCTGGCGGTGGACACCGGGCGGTTCAGCGCACTGACGATGCCCGTCGTGACGGTGCCGTCGAGACCCAGCGGCGATCCCACCGCCACCACGTGCTCGCCCACCTGAAGGTTGCCCGACGTGCCAAGTGTGATCGGAGTGAGATCGGAAATGCCTTGGGCGCGGACGACTGCGACGTCGGTGATGGGATCGGCGGCAACCACGGTGAAGGGTGTGGTGCGGCTATCTGCGAAGGTCACCGTGCTGCCACTGCCGGGTTGACCGGCCTGGTTGGCATTGGCCGCGGCCGCCACCACATGGGCATTGGTCATGATGAGCCCGTCGGGGGTCAGGACGATGCCCGAACCCTCGTACGCCATATTGCCTGCGTCGGTCTGCAGCGCCACCACGCTGGGCAGCACCTTAGCCGCGACTTGCTCGACGGATCCGCCGGAAACGTTGCCCGCCAGCTGGGACGCAACGGGCGCGGCGCTCTCCGCGGCAGTCTGCGGGAACTGATAGGGATGCAGGGCGATTGCGACGCCACCTCCGACACCGGCAGACACGATCGCGATCGCCAACCCTGCGACCATCAGCGCCGCACCGCCAGAACGTGGGTGTGGTTTCAATTGCCCTGCGGCCGAATGCCTCGCGTGAGTCGTCATGGCTCCTAGAATCGCGTCCGAACCGCGTCATGTCGCTAGCGCTGCCGCCCATTGCCGCGTGCCGCTAGCAGGTAGTCGCCGACTACTGCTGGCAGGAGCCGTCAACGGGTGCCAGCGGCGAGGACATCGAGTTGTCTGAGCCCGATCATGGAGACGGACTACACCTCGAGACCGACGAGGGCGCCGTGGAAGGGCCAATGATGATGTGGGGTAAGCGCACTGACTTCATTGTGCGCGGACAGGTTCCGTTCAATGCCGAGCCGCCAGGCGAGATGTTGGCCGGCCGCGCAATAACTGCGCTGGATACCTTCTACTGCCGCAATCACGGCACTTTTCCTGACGTCTCACCACAGCAGTGGAGCGCGACCGTCGGGGGCATGGTCGACAAACCAATCACGTTGACGTATGAGCAACTGACCAACCGGTTCAGCGCGCATTCCGTGGTGGCGACCCTGGTATGTGCGGGTAACCGGCGGGCCGAAATGCTGAAGGTGCGTCCGATACCGGGCAAGGACCCTTGGGCCCATGGCGCGATCTCGACCGCGGAATGGCGTGGAGCGCGCCTGTCCGACATTCTCGACGCGGCGGGGGTCCGCCACGAGGACGGTCTGCACGTTGCCTTCAACGCTCCCGACGTGGCTCCCGAGGCGTCTCCAGTTCAGGCCTACGGCAGCTCCATCCCGTTGAGCAAGGCCATGTCCGATGAGGTCTTGCTGGCCTGGCAGATGAATTCCGAACCTCTGCCGCGTATTCACGGCGGCCCGGTACGGATCGTGGTGCCCGGCTATATCGGCGCGCGAAGTGTCAAGTGGGTCAAACGCATCACTGTGCAGCCGGCCCCGTCGGAAAACTACTTCCAGGCCCTCGACTATCGCATTCTTCCGCCTGAGTCCGATCCTGACACCGCCAAACCGGGTGAGGGCATTTCGTTGTCATCGGTTGCCCTCAACTGCGACATCCTTGTCCCGGGTGACGGCGCTGAGGTTCCCGCAGGCCCGCTGACGATCCACGGCTGGGCTCTGGCAGGAGACGGCCGCGGCATCGCCCGTGTTGACGTCTCAGTCGACGGGGGTCATAGCTGGCGCCAAGCCGATCTCCAACCCGCGACGAGCCGGTGGGCGTGGCGGCTGTGGTCCCTCACCGTCGAGGTTGTGTCCGGACCGATGATCTTGAATGCCCGCGCTTGGGATGACACCGGCGTCACACAGCCTGAATCTGCTGCCGCCCTTTGGAATCCACGGGGTTATGGCAACAACGCCTGGGCGCATATCGATGTGAATGTCTTGCCTCGATGAGCCATGATCGGCGGCCGCCGTTGGCGCGTCGATAGCTGATTGCCTGCGCCCGGCATATCGAGAAGCCACGAAGCGGCCTCGATCTCGGCGAGTGGCGTTGACTCTGTGGATCATTCGGCGTGTGTCATCGACCCGCATAGCGAACGGGCCGGATGCTGGTGGACAGCACCCGGCCCGTTGTTCGCGGCGTGGATCAGAACGGAGTATCCAGTTGGCCGTTGGTGGTGTTGGCCTCGTCGTGGTTCGACACGTGGTATCCCAGGACGTATGGGGTGTGCGGATCGGTGCCATAGGGGACGAGCGGGTTGGTGTCGGCGCTGGCGATGGGAGCCAGAAGCATTGCCGCGCCGACTGCGGCTGCACCCAACGCGGGTGCGATGAACTTGATCGATGCATTCATGATGTGCCTCCTGATTGCTGGGTCGCCGTTTGCGGCTGACTACAATGATTGCGCTATAGCAAAT
>JAVXWV010000525.1:0-6904 GCA_032230775.1 Mycobacterium sp.
CAGACCGAAGTTCTCAACATCCTGGACGGTCATTCGGAGCAGATCCGTGACTTCTTTGGAAAGCTCGACACATTCACGGACAAGCTCAACCAGCAACGCGATGACATCACCCGCGCCATCGATTCCGCCGATCGGCTTCTGGCGTATGTGGCGGACCGCGATAGCACACTTGATCGGGCGCTGACCGAATTCCCACCGTTGATAAAGCATTTCGCAGATCAGCGCGACCGCTTCGCGGATGCCGTCCAGGCGGTGGGCCGGTTCAGCGACGTGACGGGTAACACCTTGGTGGCATCGCGCGCCGACCTGGACCAGAACCTGCGCCTACTGCAGCGGCCCCTCAAGCAACTCGGCCGTGCGTCGCCCTATCTGCCTCTCGCTGTGCGGCTTCTGTTTACCCAACCCTTCACGATCGACAGCGTGAAGAAGGTCGCGCGCGGCGACTATTTCAACATCTCAGGCACATTCGACTTGACGTTGAGTGCGATTGACAACTCATTGTTAACGGGGACGGGTGTCTCGGGCATGTTGCGCGCGCTCGAGCAGGCCTGGGGTCGCGATCCGAACACGATGGTTCCCGATGTGAGGTTCACGCCCAACCCGGCCGACGCGCCCGTCGAGAGGGGTGAGTGAGCCGTGGTAACCCGTCTCATCCGGTCGCAACTGATCATCTTCTCGGTGCTGACGTTGGTTGCGTTGGTTGTTCTTGGCTGGTACTACCTTCGCCTGCCCAGCCAAGCCGGCATCGGAAGATACACGCTCACAACGAATCTGCCCTCATCGGGCGGCCTGTACCGAACGTCGAACGTGACGTACCGAGGCGTCACCATCGGGATGGTCACTGATGTCGAGCCCACCAAGCGGGGCGTTCAGGCCACGCTCAGCATTGACAGCCGCTTCAAGATTCCGGTCGATGCATCGGCCAACGTGCATTCGGTCTCGGCAGTCGGCGAGCAGTACATCGATCTTGTGTCGGATGGGAATCCGGCCAAGTACTTCGAGCCGGGGCAGACGATCACGAAAGCCACTGTGCCCAGCCCGATCGGGCCGACGTTGGACGCAGTGGATCGTGGGCTAACGGTGCTGCCCCACGAGAAGATCGCCTCACTGCTCGACGAGACGTCGCAGGCGGTTGGTGGGCTGGGACCAACACTGCATCGCCTGGTCGACTCGACGCAAGCATTGGCCGGCGACTTCAAGTCGAACATGAACGAGATCAACGACATCATTGGGAACGCTGCGCCGATCATCGATAGTCAAGTCAATTCAAGCAATTCGATCAAGACCTGGGCGTCGAACCTGAACACGATTGCCGCCCAGACCGCGGATAGAGACCAGCAAGTGGATTCGATCCTGTCGAATGCGGCGCCAACCGCCGACCAGGCCGCCGATCTGTTCAGCAATGTCCGCGAATCACTGCCTCAGACGCTGGCGAATCTGGAGATCGTCCTCGACATGCTCAAGCGGTACCACTCCGGCGTCGAGCAGCTGCTGGTGGTCCTGCCGCAGGCCTCATCGATCATTCAGACGTTGATCGCGCCGACGCCCGGCTACGCGAATCTCGCGTTCAACCTCTCGATCAACGACCCGCCACCCTGTCTGACCGGGTTTCTGCCCGCGTCCCAGTGGCGGTCACCTGCCGACATGAGCCCCGCACCGCTGCCGAAGGGCACCTACTGCAAGATCCCGAAGGACAGCACACTCGCGGTTCGAGGTGCCCGCAACCTTCCGTGCGTCGATGTGCCGGGCAAGCGCGCTGCGACGCCGACGGAGTGCCGCAGCAACAAGCCGTATGTTCCGCTGGGAACCAATCCGTGGTACGGGGACCCCAACCAGATCGTGAGCTGCCCTGCGCCTGCGGCGCGGTGTGATCAGGGGGTGGATCCGGGCCGGGTCATCCCGGCGCCGAGCGTCAACAACGGCATGAACCCGGCGCCGGCCGACCGCGTGCCGCAACCATATGCGCCGACAAGTGATCCGCTATCGCCGCCAGGCCAAGGCTCCGTGACTTGCAGTGGGCAACAACCCAATCCGTGTACCTACACCCCGTCACCGGTGGCCATCTTCAACCCGCAGAGCGGACAGCTGGTGGGGCCAGACGGAGTGAAATGGTCGGTACGCCAGTCGCCGTACTCCGCAGACGATGGATGGAAGGGGATGCTGGCTCCGGCCAGTTGAGATTGGTTCTCGGTTCGCGAGAACCCCCGACAGATGGGAGCAATGTGGGCGAAGTGATCGACCTTGTCCAACTCCGACGTAGCGCAGGTGGCTACCTCGACCGAGTTGTGGCGGGGCGTAATCGGAAGGGAGGCCTCTGTCGTGTTCGGGCCCTCGACCCGGAAGTATGATCGACCGCGCGTACGGTTAGTTTCAGTTATTGGAGGGATTGGTTTGCCTCGATCGGCCGGAAGGCGTGCCGAGATTCTCGACGCGTTCATCCGCCACGTCGCCGAACGTGGTTACGAGTCGACAAACATGGGCGACATCGCTGACGAGCTCAGCATGTCGAAGGGCACGATTGTGCACCATTTCGGTACGAAGGCTCAGATGTTGCGTGAGCTCGAAGCAACCCACATGCACCGACAGCTGGATGTGCTTCGGTTGATGTGGGAACGCCTGACCACGCCCCAGGAACGCATCGCGGCGATCATCTTTGCATCGACGCATCTGCAAGTTGTCGCCCGCGACGCAACGGTGGCGAGTCAGCGCGAGGTTGTGCAGCTGGCGAATGATCCCGCGATGCAGGAAGTGCGTCAGCTACGACAGGAATTCGAAGCCCTCACGATGGAGGAGATCCGCAAAGGCGTTGAAGCCGGAGTGTTCCGGAATGTCGACGTCGAACTCGCAGCCTTGCAGTTATGGGGATCGGTGCAATGGATGTGGGTGTGGTTTCACGCTCGCGGTCCCCGGTCAGCCGAGGAGGTCGGCGCTGCGTTCGTCGATGTGTTCCTCGGCGGACTGCTTCTCGACCGACTGGGGCTGAGCAAATGGGCTGATCCTCATGGCGATGTAGTCGCCGTGGTGCGCGACTGCTTTGCAGCGGCGGCCAGCGCCGACGCCTGATCGGCGTGATCGGTGCTCTGCGTGGGCGGCTGCTAGCCCGCCAAATCCGTTGCCAGTAAGTCAAGTTCAGGAGCAGCCGCCGACGGCGCTGTCACTAGGTAGCGATCTGTGCCGGCCTCGGGCTTGATCTCGCCCTCGGAGTAGATGGTCATGAGTTCTCGACCATCACGGTCAACCACGCATACGTACGTGTCGGTCTCAGGGTCATACCCGAAGCTGTCCCAGGCCAATACATAGGCCAGGCAATTGCCATCGTGATCTGCGATGAGCAACTTGTGCACGCCGGACGTTCGCAACACCTCAACGTCTTGGGTGCGTGCTCGAGCGGGCTGACCGTCGGACATACCTCTCCCCTTCCCTGGACCCGTCATACCCCGGGCGGTGTGCCCGCGGCATCAGTCACGCGGGGCCTTTGACCTGTCGAGGACAATCCGTGTCGCCACGACATCACGCGGGCCGACCGCGCACTGAACCGGATAGTAACTGTACGGGCGGTCGGTATACGAGCTTTTTTGCAGTTGCCGCTGCCGACTCGACACATCGTGATCGGACGCAGTCTCCGCCATAGGTGTTCCAGCGACTTGTGGGCGAGGAGCTGACGACGTTGCACCACTATTGCTGTAAACGTCAATACAGTATTTCGCAATCTGTTTCATCGATCTGTCCCGTGATAGCCACTGGACAGGCTGGCAACCGTCGTACGCGATGCGCCGGACTTGCTGAGGCCGACCCTTGATACTGACCGTACGTACAGTTATTATCTGTATGTGGCTGTCCAAACACGGGGAAGCGCCGTCGGAGAACTGATCGGACTTGGCCAATTGCGCAGCAACGCGATCGGCTATCTCGAGCGAGTTCTGGCCGGCGAGACGCTGGAGGTGGCCCGTCGAGGAAAACTGGTAGCCCGGATCGTGTCCGCCAGCGGTGATCGCCCCACCCCGACGACGCTCCCCGATCTCGTTGTGGTCAATGGCGCTGGGGCGCGGGTCGGACTCGGCGAGCTCCGAACCCGAGCAGGACGCTGCTTCGATCGAGTCGCAGCGGGGGAAACGATCTGGGTGGTGTGGCGCGGCAAGATGGTCGCGAAGATCGCGTCTGTAGCCGGCGATACCGGGGCCCCGGCCGCGCCGCCCGATCGTGTCGGAGCAGGTGCCCGCCTGCCGGTTCAGCTCGATCAGCTGCGTAGCCACGCAGGGCGCTATTTCGACCGGGTGGCCGAGGGGGAAACTATCGAGGTCGTCCGGCGCGGAAAATTGGTGGGCCGCATTGTGTCTGCGGCAGCCGAGCCGCGCGACGTGGCATGAAGTAGGGCCATCGTCGATTCGCAAAGGCGGATCCGCATGCTTCGGAGATGTCGAACGGCGTCACCGTCACATCACCGTGGCGCCGATGAGTGGACTGTCCCTAATAGACATGGCGCCCCTTTCGTGTCCGATCCTGGCACGTTGTCCGTCGTTGCGAGGATCCCGGCATCGACGTCGATCGGATCGGCGATATATGTCCAGATCAGACCGTTGTGTTCGACGGCGGGGAACGCGCCGATGACGGCGGCCTTCGGGATCGGCGCAGATCGTCCGTTCGGCGGGATGTAAACGCACCGCCCGTCGGCGCCGCGCCACTGCCACCCGTGGTACGGGCATTCGATGGAGTCACCGATGACGGCGCCGCGGTGCAGCGTGCCGCCGCGGTGCAGGCACCGGTCGAGCAGGACTCGTGGTCGTCCGTCGGCGGTGCGGAACGCGACCAGCCGCCTACCGAGCAGCGTCACCTGCTGGGGGTGCTCGAGGTCGACTGCGCGGGCGACCGGGTACCAGTCGCGACGCGTTGCCGCTGAAGGGTTTTCGGGAGTCATTCGTCGGCGGTGGCCGGTGAAGCTGTCAGGTTTTCGAAAGCGACCGCGGTCAGGCCGGACAACGTCGCGGGGTCGCGGAGTAGGCCCCGCACGACGATGGTCGCGAGTTCGGTGGCGACGTGCTCGCGAGAGTAGTCCTTGTGGCGGAACGGGCTGGTGCCGCCTGGGGCGTGCGCGGCCGAGTTGCGGTACCGGCGCTGCACGCCTTCCTCGGCCGCACAGATGTTCAGTGCCGCGAATTCCGGATCGCACTCGATGAACTCGCCGCATGCGATGCCGTCGCTGATCAGGGCGCCGATGTGTCCGTGCAGAGCGGCGGTGTCGGCCCAGAACTCGACAAACACGTCGGGCTGCTGCTCGGCCAGCACCTCTACTTCGCAGATGTCGATCGGAGAGGAGCACAGCTCGAGCATGTCGAGCCGTAGCAGGCGTAGCAGCCTGACGGCGGGCGAACCGGCTTCGGCCACAACCTGTTCCGCGAAGTCGAGCGAGACGCGGTTCAGTGCGAGCAGGCCGAGCAGGATGTCCTCTTTCTGGCGGAACCAGTAGTAAAGCGACGACTGGCCCAGTCCGCACTCCCGTGCGATCTCGGTCATGGTCGTATTCAGGTACCCGCGCTCGCGGAAGAGTCGGGCGGCGACGACGAGGATGTGGCCCTGGCGACCAAAGTCGGCATCGGTGTCGATCGTGACCTGGCCCTGATCAGTATGCTGCGCCACCGACACCTCGTCCCCTTCGCGGCCGCCGCTGCGGGCCGTTCGTGTTCCGTGATCGTCTCATGACATCAACATCCCGCCGTTGATCTGCACACACTCTCCGGTGAAAGATCTGGCCCCCGCGAGGAATACGACGAGGTCGGCCACCTCGGCGGGTTGCACCAACCGTCCGGTCGGCATGCCCGCCGTGTACAGGCGATGCAGCTCATCCAGCCCCACGCCCTGGAACTCGGCATCGCGATTGAGCTGCTCGGTCTCGGTCGGGCCGGGTGCGATCGCGTTCACCCGGATAGTCGGGGCCAGCTCCCGAGCCAATGACCGCGTCATTCCGAGCAGCCCGGCCTTGCTCGCCGCGTAGGCGCTGAAACCTGGTTCGCCGCGGAGTGCGGAGATGCTGCAGGCGTTGATGACCTGTCCGGCGCTCTGCCGCAGCGGCGCGGCGGCGGCCTGCGTCAGCCAAAGCGGGGCGGTCAGGTTGACCTCGATGTCGCGCCACCATAAGGCCATCGTCTCGACGGTCGGCTCGACGACCGTCATCGTCGCGGCATTGTTTACCAGTAGGTCCAGCCGCCCGAATCGCGCGAGCACCCCGTCGACGACCACTCGGCAGGCATCACGCCCGCGTAGGTCGGCAGGGATCGTCACGTCGGCGCCGGCGACATCGCCCGCCTCGGCCAGATCGGTGGCCGTGACAGCCCAGCCCGCCCCGGCGAGCCCGGCCACGATCGCGCGGCCGATGCCTCCTGCGGCGCCGGTCACCAATGCCACTGGGGCGCTCACTGGATCACCACGCCGCCATTGGGGGAAATCACCTGGCCGGTAAGCCATGTCCACTCGGCGACGTCGACAATGGCGCGGGCCAGTTCCTCTGGGGTGCCGAAGCGGTCGAGCGGGATGCTGTGCCGGTAGTCCTCGCCGCGCCACCGCTCGGTGAGCATTTCGGTGTCCGTCGGGCCGGGGCAGATGATGTTGACCCTCACCTGGTCTGGGCCGTACTCGCGCGCTACCGAGCGGACCAGGCCGATCATCGCCGATTTCGCTGTCACGTAAGGCACGTGGTCCTCGTCGCCGAGCAGTGCCAGCTCCGAAGAGATGCCCACGATCGAGCCGCGCCGCCGTGCCCGCATCCGCGGTCCGACCGCGGCAATGACGTTGACGCAGCCGCCGAGGATGACCCCAAGGCTGTTGTGCCACAACTCCGGCGTCACCTGCTCAAGCGGCACGTCGACATCGAAACCCGCACACGCGACTGCGATTTCGATCGGGCCCAAGT
>JAVXWV010000534.1:0-7735 GCA_032230775.1 Mycobacterium sp.
GCCGGCTTGCCGAGGCCGAGCATGTATTGCGCGATCATGTTGCGGAACACCTCCAGGGTGCCGCCGTAGATGCCGACCAGCGGCGCGAACCGGTACACGTACTCCGAGGCGCCGTCGTCGGCCGCGCCGTCGGTTCCGATCGGTAGCGAGGATGCGGTGCCGAGAATGTCCATCAGATCCGGGGAGATGTCCCGCATCGTCTGTGCGAGTGCCACGCGCCCGAAAATGGTCTGCGCCGACAGCGACGCTTCCATGCGGGCGACGCTGCGGCCCAGGCGGTACGCCACCGACTCGTCGTCGATCAGCCGACGGCCGTTTGGATCCTTCTCGGCCACCTTGGCTGCCGCCTTGTCGACGGCGGCGGCCATGAACCCGGCCTGATGCATCATGATCGACACATCCTGCAGCCCGTCCGAGGCGGCGTCCACCGCGCCGTGCTCGACATTGAGCGGTTCACGCACCACCGTCCAGCCGTCGTTCACGTCGCCGAGTCGGTACTTGTCGTCGACACGGACGTCGCTGTAGTAGACGATGTTGGTGCGGTCGCCGTCCACGGTGCGGATGCCTTGGATCTCGATCCCCGGCAAGTCGAGCGGGACCAGAAACATGGTCAGGCTCTTGTGCTTTGGTGCATCGGGGTCGGTATTCGTGATCAAGAAGACGTACTGGCAGTTATGCGCACCGGTTGTGAACATCTTCGAGCCGTTGATCACCCAGCTGTCGCCATCGCGCACCGCGCGGGTCTTGCAGGTGGCGACGTCGGAACCGCCCTCTGGCTCGGTGTAGCCGAGGCAAAGCCGCACGTGGCCACTGAACACCCGGGGCATCACGTCGGCCTTCAGCTCGGGTGAGCCGAATTTCTCCACCGACCGCGCGATCATGGCCGTGGTGCCAGACGTCACCCACGGCACGTGGGCGCGTCGCTTCTCGAGATCCCAGATGCGCCGGTGCACGCGGTTGAAGCCACCGTCGGACTCGGGCTTCCAGTCCCGCGCAAGGTAGCCCGCGGCGCCGAGGGCAAGATGCACACCCTCGTCGAAGTTGTCGCCGGTCTCGCGGTCACGTCGGAGCACATCCTCGGTGACGTGTGCGCGGAGGAAGTCGCGGGCCTCGTCTTGGAAGGCCTGATCGTCGTCGGACAGCTGAACTCGTGAGAAATCCATTGTCTTCCCTACCTATTTATCGCTCTTCGCGCGAGCGCTCATCGGCCTTTCCCGGGCCGCGACGAGTTCGGCGATGTACTTGGCGCTCGCACCGGGGTCTCCGCCTGCCAGCGCCCATCCACGCGCCCGAACCAGATATGCAGACGCGGCTGCCTCGGCCGAAACACCAAGTCCGCCTTGAATATGCACGGCCATCGTCGCAGCCTTGGATGCTTCCTCTGCCATGAACACGAACGCCGACGGGGCCAGCTCCGGCCGCTCGTCGGGCTCGTTGTCCAGGAACCAGGCCGCGCGGCGGGCGAGGTTGCGCCCGCCCTGCACGGTGATGGCGATGTTGGCCAACGGATGCGAGATGCCCTGCAACGTCGAGATCGGCACGCCCAACGTGTACCTGTTCTTGGCGAACTCTGCGGCGATCGTCATCGTCTCCTCGACGAGCCCCACCAACGCCGCCGCCGTCAGCACCCGCCACTCATCCAGCGCACGTTGGTATTCCGCCAACGCCTTGGCGCCGCTTGCCAGCACGGCGCGGCCGTCGGCGCCCGCAGGATCGACCCACGCCATCGGCAACCGGCCGATGTTGTCGACCTTGGCCGGGCGCGTGCCGAATGTCAGCCGCACGATGTCGTCACCGTCGCGCACCACGATCTGGTCGGCGATCGAACCCGTCGGGATCAGCCGGACGCCGGACACATTGTCGTGGCGCGGGTCGAACGCGGCAAGCTGTTTGCCGTTCATGACGTCGGCCTCCAGCGCACCCAAGCGGGCGAGCAGTCGGGTCGCGCAAACGTGATCGATCCACGGAACCGGCGCAAGCGAGCGCCCGATCTCCTCGGCCACCAAGGTCAGATCGACCAAAGTCGCCCCGTCTCCCCCAACGGATTCGGGTAGCGCCATCGTCGTCGCCCCCATCGCGCACAGCCGCTCCCACAGGCTCTTGTCGAATCCAGACTCCTCCGCGGCCCACACCGTTTCGATTGAACAGTGGGTCTTGAAGAAGTCCTTGTACGCAGCCTGCAGTGCCTCATGGTCGTCGGTGAGGCTGTAGTCGAGTCTGCGTAGTTCGTGACGATCCATCAGTGCTCCTCTTTACCTGCGAAGAAGAATTTGTGTGCGTTGTTGTAGAGATAGTTCTCGAGAACGTCGGTCGGTAGGTCCAGCGCAAGGGCCTCGGGAACGACGCGGCGCATCTTGAGCACCGGCCAGTCCGACGCATAGATCACCTTGGTCGGTCCGCGGGTCCGCATGAAGTGCAGCAGGCTTTCCGGCAGCCGCTTTGGCGACCACGCCGACGTCATGAGGTGCAAGTTCTCGTACTTGATCATCAGCCGGATCGCGACGTCCCACCACGGGTCGGCGCCGTGGATCATGCACAGCTTGAGCTCGGGGAACCGCACGCAGACCCGGTCGAGATGGATCGGGTTCTGCACCTCACCGGGAATCGGCGGTCCCGGGAGGCCGGTGTTGATGCACAGCGGAAGCTCGAGCTCGGCGCACTTGGTGTAGAGCGGGTAGTAGACGGCGTCGCTTGGTGGGTATTGCCCATCACCCCAGAAGCTTGGGCCGACCGCGGTATATGCCACCGGCAGGTCCTTGACCATTGCGGTCAGCTCACGGAGCGGTTGGACGGGCCGGAGAAGGTTTACCCCGCCCATCGCCAGCGCGAACCGATCGGGTTCGGCCTCGACGAATTTGCGTGCTGTGGTGGACGGCTTTTTGATGTTGTCCATGAGGATCGCCTTTTCGACACCCTGCTCGTCCATCTCGTCGAGGAGTTCAGATAATTCGACCGGCGCGAACATCGACTCGGGGCCCTTGAAATAGTCAACTCGTACCTTGACCATCCACGCGGGCTGCACCTGGCTTTCACCGAAGTGCACGTTGACCAGGCAATCAATGGCTTTCGTCACGTCAAAGACTCCTGTTGTGTCGCAGCACTTTTCGCCCACCGATAATCCGCTTTACCGTTGCCCAGTCGACGGATCTGATCGACGACGATGAACTCCTTCGGCGCCTTGAAACGTGCCAACTGGGACTTGCAGTGGGCGTGAAGTGTTTCGGAACCGGCCGCTGTGACATCACTACCCTCGCGCAGCGCCACCACGGCCACGAGTTCTTCGCCCCAGCGTTCGCTTGGCCGTCCCACCACCAACGCGTCGGCGATCGCAGGATGCGCCCGAAGCACCTCCTCGACCTCCTCGACGAACACCTTCTCTCCGCCGGTGTTCACCACAAGGGAGTCGCGGCCGAACAACCGCATCGTGCCGTCGGTTTCGATGCTGCCCCGGTCCCCCGAAACCACCACTCGCTGGCCCTCGACCTCCGGGAACGTCTTGCGGGTGGCGTCGGGGTCGTTGAGATAGCCGAGCGGGATTCGGCCCGCCCTTGCCACCCATCCGATCTCGGTCTCCCCCGGCTGCAGGAACCGGCTGTAGTCCTCGGAGAGGACAAGACCTCCCTCTCTGAACATGAAGGTCTGCGATTGCGTCCCGTGCCTGCTGTGCCCGAAGCCCATGTTCCCGGTCTCCGACGAGCCGTATCCGTTGATGAGCGTGAGTTGTGGCAGGCATTCGAGCAGTGCCCGTTGGTATTTCGGATTCGTCGCCGCCCCGCCCGTGCCGATCGCGTACAGCGACGATAGGTCGTAGGATCCGCGTTGCAGCTCGTCGACCAACGGTGCGGCGTAGGCATCGCCGACGAACGTCATCATGCCGACCTTTTCGCGTTCTGCCGTTCTCCAGACGAGAGGGGGGTCGAGCTTCTTGCCGGTGTCGTACAGGATCACCGGCAGGCCGTTCATGATCGCGGCGAATGCGGTCCACAGGCCTGCGGCATGCATCAAGGGCGACACCGCAAACCACGGTTGGCCACCCTCACGCACCTTGTCCTGGATCTCGCCAACGGTGTCGTGGGCGGCCCCGTTCATCGACACCACATACATGTCGCACTGACGCCACAGCACACCCTTGGGCCTGCCCGTCGTCCCGCCCGTGCAGACCATGATCAGGTCCTCGGGTGACGCCAACACCTCGTGGTCGACCGCCCCTTGTGCCAACGCGTCCTCCAGGCGCACCGCCCCGGGAAGCTCTGGCGCAGCACTCCCGTCGTCGACCGACAACAACAGCTTGCCGGTCTGGGGCGGAAGCACATCGGCGAACTTCGCACCCAGTGACCGGTGGTAGATGACCGCGCTCGGTTGCACGTAATCCAGCAGCTCGCCGATTTCACGCGGCGTGTAGTAGTAGTTGATGTTCACAGGGACGGTGCGCGCCTTGAGGCACCCGATGACCATGTCGGGGTATTGGTCGTTGTACATGATCAGCGCGACGCGATCCTGCCCGCATTCCCAGCGTTCGAGCGCATCTCGCTCGTGATGGGCGCCAAATCCCCTGGCGGCGAGGAAGTTCGCCAGCCTGCGGGTGCGGTCAGCCGTTTCGCCGAAGGTGGTGCGGCGGGTCCCGCATACGCTCATCGTGCGATCAGGGACAACATCGGCGATGGCGTCCAGAATCGCGCCTAGAGTCCACTCGCTCATCGCGGGGCGGCTACGCCTGCACCTTGACACCGAGCAGATCGAGAGCGTTGTCGCGCATGACCTTCCGAGTGTCTTCGGCGCTGAACTCGGGGAACTGGGGTATGTCGGCAGTAAACGACATCGGGTCCGCCAGCCCCTCACCATGCGGCCAATCAGACCCGAACATGATCTTGTCCACACCGATGGTGTCGGCGAGCAGCTTCACGTCGTCCTCGTAGTAGGGCGCGATCCAGACATGATTTCTCAGCTGTTCGACGGGATCCTCTTTGAAGTGATACGGCGCGGTGTTGGCGGCCTTCTTCAGTCGCTTGATCAACCGGTACACGAAGTAGGAACCGTTCTCGATGCTCGCGACCTTCAACTTCGGATGGCGGGAGAACACCTGGTGCACGATCATCGAGGCCATCGTGTCGTGGATCGCCCGGTCGTCGAGCAGGATCTGGTCGAGCGGATCCTTCTTGCCGAACCCTTCGAACGTTCCCTTGCCGCCCCACAGCGCCGCGATCGCCAGATAACCGCTGTCGGACAGATGGAAGCCGACCGGTACACCTGCCTCGGCCAGCCTCGACCAGACCGGATCGTGGAGTGGATCGCCCAGCGACCGCGGTTTGACCACTCCTGGCACCGGCGCGGGCCGCACCAGCACCATCTTGGCCCCGCGCGCCAGCACGAAGTCGACCTCCTCGACAGCCTTGACCGGATCGGCGAGCGAGATGATCGGCGCCGAGACCATCCGGTGGTCGGGACGGTCGAATCCCCAGTCCTCGTCCAGCCACAGATTGAACGCGTGTACCGAAGCCATCGTCGCTTCGATATCGCCCTTCAGCGCCTCTTCGACACCGCAGGCGAATGTCGGCAGCATGAAACAGGTCTCGATGTTCTGCTTGTCCAGGATCTTCACCCTGGCGTCGCGGTCGCGGTACTCGGGATGGTCTGCCATCCGGTCGACCTTCATCAGCGAGGTCGGGTCCACACCGTCCGGGATCGTGCCCCGGAACAGCAGATCCAGGCAGCCCGGCTCGATGATCGGGTCAAAGGTCGGGTTCGGGATGAAGTGGTTGACCACCTCACCCATCACGGCCAGGGTCCGCTTGCCGTCGGCGACCATCTGCACGCCGCGGCGCTTGAACTCCTTGGGCAGGTGCCGGGTGAAGGAGTCGACCGGCTCGTAGTAGTGGTTGTCGACGTCGATCGCCCTATAGTCCAGCGTCACTGTTCCTGTCCTCTCAGCGGCCCTTTGGCTGGCGGGAAGTTAGGCGGACGCTTTTCGAAGAAGCTGGTAATTCCCTCGATGAAGTCGGGCCGAAGCATTGACTCGTGCATCAGCTTCTCGGCCACCGCGCTCGCCTCGAAAACATCGCGCATGGTGTCTGCGTACACCTGCTGCTTGATCACCGCCAGAGAACTGGGCGCGCAGTTCGCGGCGATGTCCTCGGCGTAGGCGATCGCGCGTGGCATCAGGTCCTCGGGTGCGACGACCTCTTTGACGAGACCGAGGTCAGCTGCCTCGTCCGCGAGGAACACCCGTCCGCTCAGCAGCAGGTCCATGGCGGCGCCCCAGCCGACGACGCGCGGCAGGATCCAGGAGATGCCGTACTCGGCGATCAGCCCGCGTCGCGCGAACGATGTCGTGAACTTGGCCCCGTCGGCCGCGAATCTGACATCGCAAACCAGCGCGAGCGTCAGCCCCATTCCCGCGCACGCACCGTTGATCGCGGCGATGACGGGCTTGCGCAGGGTCGCCACGAAGTGCGGATGGCGCGAGCCGACCAGCTTGTTGACGTCCGTGCCTTCGGCGGCGTCGACCGTGGCATTGCTGATTGTGTTGAGGTTCCCCATGTCCGCGCCCGCACAGAAGGCACGGCCATTGCCGGTCACCACGATGGCCCGGACGTCGGGATCGGCCTCCGCGTCGTCGAGCCGTGAGTAGAACGTCGTGGCGAGGCCGCCGCCCCAGCCGTTCATCCGCTCGGGCCGGTTGAGGGTCAGCACCGCAACGCCGCTGTCGCGAACCTCGTACAGCACCGGGTCGGACGCGGCTGCGGGCTCAGCAACGCGGTCGGGGACGCTCACCCGGCGGACCTCCTGAGTCGTGGCCTCAAGCTCGATGTATTCCTATACTGTATATCTATCGGTAGCGCCTTCCGCAATCGGTTGGGGACCCACGGCGGCACTATTCGGCGATCAATCCGAAGCGCTGATACGCCGTGCAAATCTGCGCGCGTCCCTCGTCGGGTAGCTCCGCCTGCGGGGGCCGCGAATGCGGATAGTCACCGACGGGCAGACCCAGCAGGGAGGCCGCGTATTTGAACGCGCCGCCCCAGTGCGTGAAGTAGTCGGCCCGCCCCGGATAGCAGGTGAACCACGAGTTCATATCGATG
Source organism: Mycobacterium sp. (assembly GCA_032230775.1). Taxonomy (GTDB): domain Bacteria; phylum Actinomycetota; class Actinomycetes; order Mycobacteriales; family Mycobacteriaceae; genus Mycobacterium. Next base: position 7,080 of record JAVXWV010000534.1, read on the forward strand.
TCGAACTGATCCATTCCCGACTCGCGCGCATAGTCCATCGCCTCGACAAGCTTGTCGTTCCACACTAGGTCCCAGTATTCGGAAAGTATTGGCCGCTGCGGAGTTTCGCGGAGGTAGCCGACCGTGCCGAGCTGTGCCGGTCCGACGATCCCTGCACGTAGCCACCCGGCCCGGTAGACAGTCAAATCGCACTCCCAGATCACCAGCTCGGGCGCGAGTTCATGCAGCAGCCTGCTGCTCGCGGGCCGGAACGCGCCCTCCTTGGTGGCACAGACAGCCGGGATTTCGTCATGGATGCGTGCGGTTTCGGCAGGAGTCAACACGTATCCCGACGACGGCGAGTTGAACGTGCCAAGCGCGATATCGGTGCGGTCGGCTATGTATTGGAGAAAGCGTAGAACTCCGACTCCGCCGTGGGCCTCCATCATCGGCGTCTGGATGTAGACGATGTCAGCGCCTGCCTCCTGGGCGTGCAGCGTCAGATCCAGACAGTCCTTGGCCGACATTGCCGCTGTGCATGACTGTACGACGACGTCGGGATTGGCCGCGCGCCCTTCCTCAATCGCGACCTCCAAAAGGCGCTTTCGCTCGTCGAGCGTCAGCGACCAGAATTCCGCTATGCCGCTGGTGCACCACAGCATCGGGTGGTGCAGCTC
>JAVXWV010000211.1:0-4114 GCA_032230775.1 Mycobacterium sp.
TTCTTGGCGAAGGACAAACGAACGGAAAGGGTCCAGCGTGGAGGTCAAGATCGGGATCACTGACAGTCCGCGAGAGCTGATCTTCAACAGCGCGCAGACACCCAGCGAGGTGGAGAAGTTGATCACCGACGCGCTGAGCAAAGATTCGGGTGTCGTGGCCATGACCGACGAGAAGGGTCGCCGGTTCCTGGTGCAGACGGCGAAGATCGCCTACGTCGAGATTGGGGCCGCCGACGTGCGCCGGGTTGGCTTCGGTGTCGGTGCCGTCGGCTCGGAGGCCGTCAAGACCGGGTAAGTGGCACGTGGGACAGCCCGCCCCAGATGAACGTGACGGTGCCTTCCACCGCGTCATCCTTGGAGACCGGCCGCTCGTTGTTCAGCCAGTAGCGGGCTGAATCGACGCTGATGGCCACCAGTCCGACCGCGATCATCCGGGCGCGGTGCGGTTCCAGCCCCGAGTCATGGCTGATCAGGTCGAACACGGCGTCTGTGCACGCCTCGGTGGCCACCTTGACCTGCGCGGACACCTGCGGTTCGGTCACATAATCGTTCTCGAAGATCAGCCGGTAACCCTGGCTGTCGTGCTCGATGAAGTCGAAGAAGGCGTCCACCGCGGCCCGCACCCGTTGCCGGTTGTCGGTCGTGGTGCGCAGCGCCTGGCGCACGCCAGAAACGAGATTGTCGGCGTGCCGATGCAACACCGCGAGATAGAGCTCAAGCTTCGACGTAAAGTGTTGGTAGAGAACGGGTTTGCTCACACCCGCACGGTCGGCGATCTCGTCCATGCCCGCGGCGTGGTAGCCGCGGTCAACGAAAACCTCGCTGGCAGCGGCGAGTAACTGGCCGCGACGCTCGTCGCGGGGCAGTCGGTTTCCGCGCCGACCCGCGCCGGAACCGACGCCCGTCGCCGCGGAGCCGTTGGCCGGTTGCGCACCTCTCCGCGCGGCGGTGTTGGCGAGATCGCTCATTAGGTCCTTCATCTGGATTCGTTTCGCACCGACATTACTACTACCTTTGCCAGAGCGAGCGCGGATGCATGCCGCTGGGTGTTAGCGGTGGCGCGCCGGAAGTGCAAGCGCAGCAGACTGTGCCATCCTGTTTCGGTGACCTACGACCCGGGGCGTCACGGGGGCGGTCGCGTACCCGTGTTGCGCGACGAGTGGCGAGAGCCCTTGCGCGCGCAGCGCGACCCGGTGGCCGAGGGCTCCGGCCGGGCCAGGTCCAATCGAGACGAACATCGGCGGCTGCGCAAGCAGACGTGGCTGGGCCACTTCCTCTCCACCTACGGCTGGCGCGCCTACGCGCTGCCGGTGCTCATCGCGCTGACCGGCGTCGTGATGTATCAAACCATCACCGGGACCAGTGCGCCCGCGCCCAAGGCGGTCGAGGGGCCTGTGCAGGGTCCGCCGACCATCGGCGTCGCCGGCACGCAGATCATCGGAGCGCCACCAAAAGGCCTCACGCAGTTCGACGCGAACCTGCCCACCGGGATCCTGCCTGAGGGCGGACCGTTCACCGAGGCCGGCGCCAAGACATGGCACATCGTGCCGGGCACCATACCGAAGGTCGGCGAGGGCACGGCCAAGGCGTTCACCTACACCATCGAGGTCGAAGACGGCATCGACACCACCTCGTTCGGCGGCGACGACGGATTTGCTCGGATGGTCAGTGAAACGCTTGCCAATCCCAAGAGTTGGACACACAACCCGCAGTTCGCGTTCACTCGCGTCGACGGCGGCCAGCCCGACTTCAGGGTGTCGCTGAGCTCGCCGATGACAGTGCGGGAAGGCTGCGGCTACGACATTCAGCTCGAGGCGTCCTGCTACAACCCGGTCTACCTCGACAATCAGCCGCGCGTGCTCATCAACGAGGCTCGCTGGGTGCGCGTCGCGGTGCCGTTCCAGGGCGACGTCGGCTCGTACCGTCAATACCTGGTCAACCATGAAGTCGGCCATGCGATCGGCTATCAGCGCCACGAGCCGTGCGGCACCGACGGTGAGCTCGCCCCGGTGATGATGCAGCAGACGTTCTCGACCAACAACAACGACGCGGCCAGGTTCGACCCGGAGTCGGTCAAACCCGACGGCAAGACCTGCCGGTTCAATCCCTGGCCCTATCCGATCGCCTGACTCGACGGTCGCTGTCGGGAAGTAACGCGACCGGACTACCGTTGTGCTGGGTACTTGCACGGACCGTCAAATAAGGAGATTCGGTGTCGACGTCGTTGCCGCCGCTGGTCGAGCCTGCGGCCGAGCTGACACGCGAGGAAGTCGCGCGCTACAGCCGTCATCTCATCATTCCGGACCTGGGAGTGGATGGTCAGAAGCGGCTGAAGAATGCCCGTGTTCTGGTCATCGGCGCCGGCGGGCTGGGTTCGCCGACGCTGCTGTACCTGGCTGCCGCAGGGGTGGGCACCATCGGGATCGTCGAGTACGACGTGGTCGACGAGTCCAATCTGCAACGCCAGATCATCCACGGCCAGTCCGATATCGGCCGGTCCAAGGCGCAGAGCGCACGCGATTCGATCCGTGAGATCAACCCGCTGGTCGAGGTGCGTCTGCACGAATTGCGGCTGGACGAGTCCAACGCCGTCAACTTGTTCAAGCAGTACGACCTGATCCTTGACGGAACCGACAACTTCGCGACCCGCTACCTGGTCAACGATGCCGCGGTGCTGGCGGGCAAGCCGTACGTGTGGGGGTCGATCTACCGCTTCGAGGGCCAGGTGTCGGTGTTCTGGGAGGACGCACCGCCCGACACGGACGGCAAAGAGCGGGGCCTGAACTATCGCGACCTGTACCCCGAGCCGCCGCCGCCCGGCATGGTGCCGTCGTGCGCCGAGGGTGGCGTGCTCGGCATCCTGTGCGCGTCCATCGCGTCGGTGATGGGCACCGAGGCCATCAAGCTGATCACCGGCATCGGAGAGCCGCTGCTTGGCAGGCTGATGGTCTACGACGCGCTCGACATGACCTACCGCACCATCAAGATCCGCAAAGATCCGGCCACGCCCAAGATCACCGAGTTGATCGACTACGAGGAATTCTGCGGCGTCCTATCGGACGAAGCCACTCAAGCAACGTTGGACTCCACGATCACCCCGCGGGAGCTTCGCGAACTGCTGGACTCCGGCAAGCCGTTGGCGTTGATCGACGTCCGCGAGCCGGTCGAGTGGGACATCAACCACATCGAGGGCGCTGAGCTGATCCCGAAGTCCGCGTTCGAATCGGGCGAGGCATTGGCGAAATTGCAGGTCGACCGCACGCCGGTGTTCTACTGCAAGACGGGGGTGCGCTCGGCCGAGGTATTGGCCATCGTGAAGAAGGCGGGCTTCTCCGACGCGATGCACGTCCAGGGCGGCATCGTCGCGTGGGGTAAGCAACTCGAACCCGACATGGTGATGTACTAACGGCAAGTTTGCTCCCGATCCGCTTAGGCTGAGGTGGTGACTGTGGAACAGCCGCCGGATCATGTGCTGGCGGCGTTCGGACTGACCGGGGTGCGCCCGGTGCCACTCGGCTCGAGCTGGGAGGGCGGCTGGCGCTGCGGGGAGGTCGTGCTGTCGATGGTGGCCGATCATCCCCGAGCCGTGTGGTCGGCCAAGGTTCGCGAGACGTTGTTCGTCGACGGGGTTCGGCTGGCCCGGCCCGTCCGCTCGACCGACGGTCGCTATGTCGTGGCGGGCTGGCGGGCCGACACATATGTGGCAGGCACACCCGAGCCGCGCCATGACGAGGTGGTCTCTTCGGCGGTGCGGCTGCACGAGGCCACGGCCAAGCTGGAGCGTCCCCGCTTCCTGACCCAGGCACCCGTCGCCCCGTGGGCCGACGTGGACGTGTTCATCGCCGCGGACCGCGCCGCGTGGGAGGAGCGCCCACTGCAGTCCCTGCCGCCGGGGGCGAGGGTGTCGCCGGGCTCGGCGGACGGCCAGCGGTCGATCGAGCTCATCAACCAGCTCGCCGCGTTGCGCAGGCCGACCAAGAGCCCCAGCCAGCTGGTGCACGGCGATCTCTACGGCACAGTGCTTTTCGCGGGTACCGCGGCGCCGGGCATCACCGATATCACGCCGTATTGGCGGCCGGCGTCGTGGGCGGCAGGAGTGGTCATCGTCGATGCG
>JAVXWV010000641.1:0-4989 GCA_032230775.1 Mycobacterium sp.
ACGTGTTGAGCAACAAATTCGAGACCGATGAGGACGGTCTGCTCACCGGTGAGGTGCTCACACCGATCATCTGGGGGCCTGGAAAGGCAAGGGCCGTACAGGCATTCAGCGCCAAGAACGGTGTCGACCTGGGCCAGAGCTACTTCTACGCCGACGGCGACGAGGACGTCGCGCTGATGTACCTTGTCGGCAATCCGCGGCCGACCAATCCCGCTGGCAAGCTCGCTGCGGTGGCCGCCAAACGCGGCTGGCCGGTGCTGAGATTCTCGAGCCGCAGTGGAAGCAACCCCGTCTCGCAATTGCGGACGGCCGCCGGTATCGCTTCGATGGTCCCGATCGCGGCCGGTGCCATCGGCCTGGGGCTGCTGACCCGCAACAGGCGCACCGGCGTCAACTTCTTCACATCGACGTTCGGCCGAACGTTGTTGACGGCCACCGGCGTCAACCTCAACGTGCTGGGGAAGGAGAACCTGACCGCGCAGCGGCCTGCGGTGTTTATCTTCAATCACCGCAACCAGGCCGACCCGATGATCGCGGGAGCGTTGGTCAGCGACAACTTCACGTCGGTCGGGAAAAAGGAGCTCGAGAACGATCCGATCGTCGGCACCATGGGCAAGATCATGGACGCCGCGTTCATCGACCGCGACGACCCCAAGAAGGCCATCGAAGGGCTGAAGAAGGTCGAGGAGCTCGCGCGCAAGGGGTTGTCGATCCTCATCGCGCCGGAGGGCACCCGGCTGGACACCACCGAGGTCGGCCCGTTCAAGAAGGGACCGTTCCGCATCGCGATGTCGGCCCGAATCCCGATCGTGCCCATCGTGATCCGCAACGCCGAGGTCATCGCCGCCCGCGACTCGAGCACGTTCAACGCAGGCACCGTCGACGTTGTGGTGTACCCGCCGATCCCCGTCGACGACTGGACCCACGACAACCTTTCTGACCGCATCGCCGAGGTGCGTCAGCTCTATCTCGACACCCTCATGGACTGGCCGCACGACGAGCTGCCCACCCCAGGGCTGTACACGCGCAAGAAGGCCCCCGTGAAGAAAGCGGCCAAGAAGGCACCGGCCAAGAAGGCGCAAGCCAAGAAGGCGCCAGCCAAGAAGGCGCCAGCCAAGAAGGTGCCTGCCAAGGCGGCCGTCAAGAAGGCCGCCGAGAAGAAACCGGTGAAGAAAGCGGTCGCCAAGAAGACCACGAAAAGGGCTGCCGCGAAAGGCCGGTCGTGAAAGTTCCCGCCGACCACTTCGCGCCGTTCACCGCGACCGACGACGCTCTCGTCCTGGCGTCGGTGGCCTCGCCTGCCGAAGAGGAACTGCTCAACGACTGGCTGGAACGCCAGCGGCGCGAGCATCCCGAGTCCAAGGTCGACGTGCTGCGACTGCCCGTCGACGACGATCCGCCGCCAGGGGTGTTGGCGCGGCTCGTCGAGGAGTTGGAGGCCGACGAAGACAGATCGGTCGTTCCGGTGCGGGTGTTCTGGGTGCCCGGCGGCCTGCCGACGCGCTCGAAAGTAGTTGCGTTTCTTTCCGGCCGGGACACCTACCGCCCTCCGGAGTTGCTGCAGAAGCGGATCCTGCGGAAGGACCCGTCGCGTGCCCGGGTGGTCGCCGGTGAGCCCGCAAAAGTATCGGAGCTTCGTCAGCAGTGGAGCGACACCACCGTCGCCGAGAACGCCAGGGAGTTCGCGCGTTTCGTGATCCGGCGCGCCATCCTGGCGATCGAACGCGTCGAGCTGCGCCTGTTGGGCCCGGAGTACAAGTCCCCGCGGCTGATCAAACCGGAGCTGCTGGCGTCGGCGCGTTTTCGGGACGGTCTCGAGGGCATTCCCGGCGCCACCGTCGACAAGGCGGGAGCCATGCTCGACGAACTCGCCACAGGGTGGAGCCGCTTCTCGGTCGACCTGATCCCGTCACTGGGCCGGGCGATCTTCAGCCGGGGGTTCGACCCCAACGTCGACTACGACCGCACCGAAGTCGAGTCCATGCGGCGTGCGCTGGAGCACCATCCCGCCGTGCTGCTGTTCTCGCACCGGTCCTACTTAGACGGCGTGATCGTGCCGGTGGCGATGCAGGAGAATCGTCTACCGCCAGTGCACACGTTCGCGGGCATCAACCTGTCGTTCGGGTTCATGGGTCCGTTGATGCGCCACTCGGGCGTCATCTTCCTGCGCCGCAAGCTCGACGATCCGCTGTACAAATATGTGCTCAGGCAGTTCGTCGGCTACATCGTCGAGAAGCGGTTCAACCTGAGCTGGTCGATCGAGGGTACGCGCTCTCGCACTGGAAAGATGTTGCCGCCCAAGCTCGGTCTCCTCGCCTACGTCGCTGACGCTTACCTCGACGGCCGCAGCGACGACATCCTTCTACAGCCGGTGTCGATCAGCTTCGACCAGTTGCACGAGACCGCCGAGTACGCGGCATACGCACGCGGCGGCGAGAAGACGCCAGAGGGTCTGTCGTGGCTGTACAACTTCATCAAGGCGCAGGGCGAGCGCAACTACGGCAAGATCTACGTCCGCTTCCCCGAGGCGGTGTCGATGCGCGAATACTTGGGTGAGCCGCACGGTCCATTGACGACCGACGACGCCGCCAAACGCCTTGCGATGCAGAAGATGGCGTTCGAAGTGGCCTGGCGGATCCTGCGGGTGACGCCGGTCAACGCGTCGGCGCTGGTGTCTGCTCTGCTGTTGACCACTCGAGGGGTTGCGCTCACCCTCGACCAGCTGCACCACACGCTGCAGGACTCGCTGGATTACCTGGAGCGCAAGCAGACCCCGATGACCAACAGTGCCCTGCGACTGCGAACCGCTGACGGTGTCCGCGCGGCACTCGACGCGCTGTCCAATCGGCACCCCATCACGCGCATCGATGGCGGTAGGGAACCGGTGTGGAGGATCGCCCCCGAGGACGAACACGAGGCCGCGTTCTACCGCAATACCCTCATCGATGCGTTCCTCGAGACGTCGATCGTCGAGCTGGCGCTCGCCTACGCCGCCCGTGCCGAAACTGATCGGCTGGAAGCGTTTTGGTCGCAGGCCGCCCGGTTGCGGGATCTGCTGAAGTTCGACTTCTACTTTGCCGACTCGGCGGCATTTCGCGAGCATGTGGCGGAAGAGATGTCGTGGCACGACGATTGGGAGAGCCACGTGGCCGCAGGCGAAATCGACCAGTTACTCCGTGCGAAGAAGCCGCTGATCGCGGCAGCCATGCTGCGGCCGTATTTCGAGTCCTACGAGATCGTCGCCGACGTGCTGCGTGATTCCCCGGCGGAGATCGGCGAGAAGGACCTGACGAACAAGGCCCTTGGGGTTGGCAGGCAGTACGCCGCACAGAACCGGGTGCGCAGCAACGAGGCGGTATCGGCGCTGTTGTTCGCGACCGCCCGACAGGTGGCCGCCGACCAGCATCTGCTCGAACCCGCCGGGGACCTGGACGAGCGGCGCACCGCGTTCCGCGACGAACTTCGCGGCATTCTCGGTGACATGGACAGGGTCGAGCAGATCGCGCGCGAACAGTTCTACGTGCGTGAGGTGGCGCGCAGGAGCCTGCGCAGCGGCCCCGCTTAGCCTCACGCCATACGCTGGGCGTATGACTTCTGTCGCCCGGCCGGTCGCGCTCCGCGTGCGCAGCAGCCCGGTGTGGCCTGTGCTCGTCGGCGTCGGAGTGCTGGCAGGCGCCATCGCCGCAGGCATCGGCGCGCTGTCGCTGGCCGACGCGCTGACTGCCACCGGGTTGCCCGATCCGGGCCCGGTGACCACATACGGACTGCCGTTCGTGCGGGCGGCGGGTGAGATCGCCGCCGTACTGGCCGTCGGATCATTCATGTTCGCGGCGTTCCTGGTGCCGCCGCAGACCAACGGCGTGCTCGACGCTGGCGGCTATCGCGCGCTGCGACTCGGCACGACCGCATCGGCCGTGTGGACCGTGTGCGCGGTACTGCTCGTGCCGTTGACGGTGTCTGACGTTTCGGGGCAGCCGCTGCGCGAACACCTCAATCCGATCAGCGTCTGGTCGGCGGCGTCCCTCATCGACACCGCCACCGCCTGGCGCTGGAGCGCGTTCATCGCCGCCGCGGTCACGCTGGCCAGCCTCCCGGTGCTGCGCTGGTCGTGGACGCCTGCGCTGATGGCTGGTGCGCTGGTCTCGCTGGTGCCACTGGGCCTCACCGGTCATTCGTCGGCGGGAGGCGCGCACGATCTGGCCACCAACAGCCTGCTCATCCACCTGATCGCGGGCGCGCTGTGGGCGGGCGGCCTGCTGGCGCTGCTGGCCCACGCGTTGCGGTCGGGGGAGCACGCGGACCTCGCGGCCCGGCGGTTCTCCGCGCTGGCGCTGTGGTGCTTCGTGGCGATGGCCGCCAGCGGCGTGGTCAACGCGTTGGTGCGGATCCAACTGCCCGGGCTCGTCCGCTCCGAATACGGCTGGCTGGTGATCGGCAAGTTCGTCGCGCTGTGTCTGCTCGGCCTCATCGGATGGCGGCAGCGTCGCAGCGGGCTCGCGGCGCTGAAGACCGATCCGGAAGCTCGCGGGCCGCTGATCCGGCTGGCGCTGGTTGAGGCGGCCGTCTTCGGGGCGACGTTCGGCATCGCGGTCGGGTTGGGCCGCACACCGCCACCGCCGCTGCACACCGAACCGAGTCCTGTCGAGGTGGCGATCGGCTATGGCTTCGACGGGCCGCCGACCGTCGCCCGAGTGCTCTTCGACTGGCGGTTCGACCTCATCTTCGGCACTGCCGCGATTGTGATGGCGGTGCTGTACGTGCTGGGTGTGCGCCGGTTGCGTGGTCGCGGTGACGCGTGGCCGATGGGTCGCACGCTGGCGTGGATGTGCGGCTGCGCGGCGCTGCTGTTCACGACGTCGTCAGGACTGGGTCGCTACATGCCTGCGATGTTTTCGATGCACATGGTCGCGCACATGATGCTGTCGATGCTGGTGCCCATCCTGCTTGTCTTGGGCGCACCGATGACACTTGCGCTTCGCGCGTTGCCGA
>JAVXWV010000648.1:0-5168 GCA_032230775.1 Mycobacterium sp.
GAGCAGTTCGTCGACGGTGGCGACCTGACCCGTCAGGGCCATGTTTCGGCGCACCTTGTCGGGCTCGTGGAGGACGTCGTAGCCTGCCACCCTGGCGGTGCCGCTGGTCGGCTTGGTCAGCGTCGTCATCATCCGCACCGTGGTGGTTTTGCCCGCGCCGTTGGGACCGAGCAGGCCCACCACCGTGCCCGGCGAGACGCTGAAGCTGACGCCATCGACCGCGGTGTTATCGCCGAACCTTTTGACCAGCTCGATGGCCTCGATGGCGGGGGGCATGGCACAGACCGTATCGGCACTTGCCGACAACCCGTTACTGGTTTTTCCTCCGCGAGCGTGCACAAAATGCACGCGTTTGGCGGCGTGTCTGCGTACAGACACGCACAGTCGCGGCAGTGGGACTAGGTGACGAGCGAGACCGAGGTGGAGCGGCGCAGCTTGCCCGACGGGGTCTTCGGGATCGTGCCCGGCCCGAGCACCACGACGTTGCGCGGACGCATGTCGACCTCGGCCACCACCTCGTGGGCGACCTGGTGCTCGATGCGGCGCACCTCGACGGGGTCCTGCCAGGCGTTGGACTCGACCGCGACGGCGAACGTTTCGCGCGAGTGCCCGGCGTCAAGGCGCACCGCGACGGCGCAGCCCGGCCGAACCCCCTCGACGCGGCCCGCGGCCCGCTCGATGTCGGTGGGATAGATGTTGCGGCCCGCCATGATGATGACGTCCTTCACACGGCCGCACACCACGATGTGGCCGTTCTCCATCTGGTATCCGAGATCGCCGGTGTCGTACCAGCCGTGCTCGTCCTGGGCCGGGATGAAGCCGCCCATGGTGATGTAGCCGGGTGTCAGCGACTCACCGCGCAATTCGATGACGCCGACGCCGCGGGCGGGCATCACATTGCCGTGCTCGTCGATGACGCGCGCTTCGAGGTCCTTCAGCAGCGGGCCGAGCGAGGCCAGCCGGCGCGTGTTGCCCTTGGTGACAGGAACGGCGCGGCGCAGCGCGGCCATCAGGTCTGCGTCGACCTCGTCGACCACCAGACCGGCGCCGCATTCGGAGAACGACACCGCCAGCGTTGTCTCGGCCATGCCGTAGGCGGGCAGGATCGCGTCCGGCCTCAGCCCGAACGGCTTACCGGCGTCCAGCAGGTCCTCAACATCGGCAGGCTCGACGGGCTCGGCGCCGGACAGCGCGAACCGCAGCGTGGACAGGTCGAACTGACCGGGCTCGGCCTGCTTGCGCAGCCGCTTGGCGAACAGCGCGTAGGCGAAGTTCGGCGCCGCCGTCATGGTGCCCTTGTACTTGTCGATGAGCTTGGCCCACAGCAGGGTGTCACGCAGGAAGTCCATCGGCGTGACCTTGACCAGCTCGGCACCGAAGTACATCGGGATGGTCAGGAAGCCGACCATGCCCATGTCGTGGAAGCAGGGCAGCCAGCTGACCATGACGTCCTTGTTGACGTCGTACTGGGCGCCGATGAACATGGCCTCGGCATTGGAGTGGATGTTGCGGTGCGTGATCTGCACGGCCTTCGGCGAGCCGGTCGAGCCGGACGTCAGCTGCATCAGCGCCAGGTCGTCCTCGCCGACCTCGATCGGATCGATCGGCTCCGACGCCAGCAGGTCGGCGACGGTGAGGACCTTGATGCCCTTCTCCTCGAGCACCGGGATGGCCACCAGGAACGGCTCGGAGACGATGACGGCCTTGGCCTCGATCATGCCGATGACGGTCATCGTGTCCTCGGCCCAGATCACCAGGTCGGTACGCGGCGTGGGCTGGTGCAGCATGGTCAGGCTGGCACCGCGCATCCACAGGCCCTGCGCCGTCGGGGCGATCTCGACGGGGAAGCCGGCCAGCACGCCAACCGCGTCGCCGTGTCCGATACCCGCGGCGGCGAGGCCGCCCGCGATGCGGCGTGCCCGCTCGTGAACCTCGCCCCAGGTGTGGCGGATCGGTTCGTGGGGTTCACCGGTGACCATGCCCGTCGTCACGGTGCGGGCATTGCGGTACATCTTCTCGGTGAATCTGCTCACGACAACCTCCTCGGTTTCCGGAGCCGCCGCGTCGGCGACATCGGTCCCAGAGCAAACGTCCGGGTGTAATGCTCCCGCTGATAGAGGGCGCTTTCGCGGAGGCGCGCACACAATTGGGGAACGGTTAGGTCTCGAATCGGTGTTTCGCCTGAATATCCGGCTGACCGCCCCCCGGGGTTACCGGTGGGAGAAAAGGTCGCGCCCGAATCCTGACCGCTTGTTTTCACCGCGATTCATCTTATGCAACTCTTAAGTAACCGCCAAACCGTGGCGAGAATTGCGACGTGGGTCACACCTGGTCGTAATCAAATCGTCGCCTGACCGTGCAGCCAGTTTCTGCATGAGGGTCGCGATTCGCGTCCATCCACAACCCCCGTGCAGAAACAGGCGAACGAGAGCCGGGGCTGTCGGCAGCAGCGCTGAGCATCCGTCGCATGTGGGAACCATTCGTCGGAGCCGAGGCCATCAATGACGGGCGGCTGACCCGCGGCCAGTTGCGTTGGAACCACACCGCGGTGCATCCCGGCGTCTACATACCCAACGACGTCGAGCAGACGCTATCTCTCAACACGGTCGCGGCCTGGTTGTGGGCGGGCCGCAAAGGTGTTGTCGCGGGGAGAGCCGCCGCGGCCTTGCACGGAGCCAAGTGGATTGACGCATCAACGCCGATCGAAATCATCGCCGAACACACCCGCAAGCGCCTCGGGGTCATAGTGCGCGAGGAGCGCATCGGGGCCGACGAGATCACCTACGTCGGCGAACTTCCCGTTACCACCATCGCCCGCACCGCCCTCGATCTGGCCCGGCACCTACCCCGCGACCTTGCGGTCAGGCATCTGGATGCGCTGGCCGCTGCCACAGGTGTGCTGCCCACCGACGCCCTGGCTCTGGCTGAGAAATACCCGGGCCTCCGGGGCATCCGACGCGCAAGGATCGCGCTCGCGCTGATGGATAGCGGAGCTGAATCACCGAAGGAAACGTGGTTGCGGCTCGTCCTAATCGATGGCGGGTTGGGCCGTCCGCGCACGCAGATCCGGGTCAGCGACAGCGTGAACGAAGCGTTCATCGACATGGGCTACGACGAGCCGATGGTCGGCTTCGACTACGAAGGCTCACACCACAGTCAGAACCGCGGCCAATACGTTCACGACATCGGACGTGCGGAGTTCGTCGAGCGCGAAGGCTGGCTCGACATCCGCGTGGTCGGCGAACATAGTCGACGCTTCATCCTGCACCGGGCGCGCGACGCGTTCGTCCGACGTGGTTGGGTGCCGCCGAGTTCTGCATGAGGGTCGTGATGCGATCCACAGCCCTGGTGCAGAAATCGGCGACTGGCCGTGATCAAACAGAAGCCGACGGTGCGGGCACCACCCTGGCGCCGTGCACGGGTCCGCTGGCGACCCGAACCGTGCGGCACACCCCCGCGCCCGCCAGCTGCGCGCCGACGTCGATGGCCGACGCCGCAGACGCGCACAGGAACGCACATGTCGGGCCGGACCCAGACACGATCCCGGCAAGCGCGCCCGCCTCGGTGCCCGCACGAAGCGTGCGCCGCAGCCCAGGGGCCAGGCTCAGCGCCGCCGGCTGCAGGTCGTTACCGAGCAGCGGGGCCAGCTGGGCCGGATCGCCCGACGCCAGTGCGGCCAGCACGGGCTCTGGGTCGTCAAGCCGCGGCGGCTGGTCCCGGCCTGCTCCCGCGGTCGCCCGGAGCCGGTCGATCTCGCTGAACACCGCAGGGGTGGGCAGACCACCGTCGGCGAAAGCCAGCGCCCAATGAAACGTGCTGCGGGCGAGCACGGTGGCCAGCTCCTCGCCACGGCCGGTGCCCAGCGCGGTGCCGCCGTGCAGCGCGAACGGGACGTCGCTGCCGAGCTGGGCGGCCAGCCCGTGCAGGTCACGGCGCGGCACACCGAGCTCCCACAGCGTGTTCATGGCCACCAGCACCGCCGCGGCGTCGGCGCTGCCGCCTGCCATCCCACCCGCGACGGGAATCGACTTCTCGATCGAGATCGCGACGTCCGGCGCACGCCCAACGTGGTCGGCCATCAACTCGGCCGCCCGCCAGGCCAGATTGCGGTCGTCGGTGGGCAGAGACTCGACTCCCTCGCCTGCCAGCTCCACCGTCAGTACATCAGCAGTGCGCACGGTGATCTCGTCGAGCAGCGACACGGCGTGAAATACGGTCGTCAGCTCGTGGTAGCCGTCGTCACGGCGGTCACCGACGGCCAGATACAGGTTGACCTTGCCCGGCACGCGCACCGTGACCGACCCAGTGGGGACCCACTCGGACGCGGTATTTCCGTCGGAGGCGGACACCGCACGACACTATCGCCGCGACGAGCCATGCAGGTACCGAAGTACCGAGATGACCGGGCCAGGGCCACCCTCATGTCTGCAGACACATCCCGTCGGCCAAACCTAAGCTGTTGACGTGCAGTCCCCCGTCGACTGGTTCGAGCACTACGTCGTCGACGCCGCCCTCGGCCACGGCGGGCACGCGACGGTGTACCGGGCGCATGGCGTCGTCGACCCGGATCGCGTGGTAGCACTGAAGGTTCTCGACGACTATCACTGCCAACCTGTCGAGATGGCGCGGTTAGAGCGCGAGTTCGCCTTCGCCAAGGGGCTCGACCACCCGCACATCATCAAGGTGTATGAGCGCGGATCCGGTTGGCTCACAATGGAACTGATCAACGGTGGCACGGTGGCCCAGCTGCAGGCGATGACCGACCGGCTGACGGCACTGTCGCAGATCGCCGATGCGCTGGACTACGCCCACCGGCATGGCGTCGTGCACTGCGACGTTAAGCCATCCAATATCCTTGTATCGCTGCCTTTTTCGGTACGCGGCTCCGTGCTCATCGACTTCGGCGTCGCACACCAGGTGGCAGAGGAGGTGTGGCACAGACCGGCACACATCGAGGCGTCGTTGCCCTACTCGGCACCCGAGCTGCTGCAGGGGCGCGCGCCGTCGGCGGCCACCGACGAGTACGCATTGGCTTGCACGGCATTCGAATTGATCACCGGCTCGCCGCCATTCACCGCGAAAACAGCGTTCGCTCTGATGGACGAGCAGCTACACGCCCAGCCACCGAAGGTCTCGCGCAAATTCGACTGGCTGCGGCACGCGTTCGA
>JAVXWV010000792.1:0-7569 GCA_032230775.1 Mycobacterium sp.
AGAAGGCCTGCTTCCAGGTCTCGGGTCGGCCGACCGCGTCGATCACCACGTCGGCGCCGTTCCCGTCGGTGAGGTCCTGGATCGTCGCCACCGGGTCGAGTTCGCGGGCGTTGATGGTGTGCGTGGCACCGAAATCGCGGGCCCAGTCCAGCTTCTTGTTGTCGGTGTCGACGGCGATGATCCGCCTGGCCCCCACCAACCGCGCGCCCGCGATTGCGGCGTCACCCACACCGCCGCAGCCGATCACCGCGACGGTGTCGTCGCGTCCGACGGCCCCGGTGTTGACCGCCGCGCCCAGGCCGGCCATCACGCCGCAGCCCAGCAGCCCGGCCACCGCGGCATCCGCGGCCGGGTCGACCTTGGTGCACTGCAGCTCGTGCACGAGCGTCTTGTCGGCGAACGCGCCGATGCCCAGGGCCGGGGTGAGTTCGGTACCGTCGGTCAGCGTCATCGGCTGCGAGGCGTTGAATGTGTCGAAGCAATACCACGGCCTCCCCCGCTTGCAGGCCCGGCATTCACCACACACCGCGCGCCAGTTCAGGATCACGAAATCACCGGGTTCGACGTGTGTCACGCCCTCGCCGACCGACTCGACGGTGCCTGCGGCCTCGTGCCCGAGCAGGAACGGGAACTCGTCGTTGATACCGCCCTCGCGATAGGTCAGGTCGGTATGGCAGACCCCGCACGCGATGATGTCGACGACGACTTCGCGGGGCCCGGGATCGGGGATGACGACATCCACCACCTCCACCGGATCGCCCTTCTTACGTGAAATCACACCGCGCACCGTCTGGGTCATGGGCTACAACTTAACGTCCGCGGTGGAAAGCTGGTGACGTGATCCCGGCCGTGTATCTGTCCCACGGCGCACCGCCGCTCGCCGACGACGCGCTGTGGGTCTCACAGCTGGCGGCATGGGCCCAAAAGCTGCCTGCGCCGTCCGCGATCCTCGTCGTCTCGGCCCATTGGGAGGCCGCACCGTTGACCATCGGGTCGACCACCACCGAGACCCCGCTGACGTACGACTTCTGGGGCTTTCCGCAGCACTACTACGAGGTCACCTACGATGCGCCGGGCGCACCCGACCTCGCCGCCCGCATCGAAGCGCTGATGCCCGACGACGAGCCCGTCGCCCACGACCCGCACCGCAGGCTGGATCACGGCGCCTACGTGCCGCTGACCATCATGTATCCCGATGCCGCCATCCCGGTGCTGCAGATCTCGATGCCGACCCTGGACCCGCAGCGTCTGCTGCACCTCGGTGAGCGGCTCCGCCCGCTGCGCGACGAAGGCGTGCTGATCATCGGGTCCGGCTTCACCACGCACGGGCTGCCGTTCCTCGACGACCCGTCGCCCGATGCCGCCCCGCCGGTCTGGTCGACCGAGTTCGACGCATGGACACATGAGCGCTTCGCCGCAGGGGACCTGGACTCGCTCATCGACTTTCGCGCGAAGGCGCCTGGCATGCCGTATGCGCACCCGACCATCGAGCACTTCGCGCCGTTGTTCGTCGCGCTCGGTGCGTCCAGCGACCCGGAGCAATCGCCTCAACAGGTCATCGACGGCTACTGGATGGGCCTTGCGAAACGGTCGATCGAACTGATCTGACCCGAATACCGTTGAGGGTGACATGACGACTGGGAATTTGAACATCACCGACACCACCGAGGAATTCGTCGAGCGCATGGTCGGCGCGATCGACAGCGCCAGCCTGGCCATCCTGCTTTCGATCGGCCACCAGACCAAGCTGTTCGACACGCTGGCCGAACTACCGCCTGCCACCAGTGCGCAGATCGCCGACGCTGCCGGGCTGAACGAACGGTATGTACGCGAGTGGCTTGGCGGCGTGGTCGCGGGCCGGATCGTCGACTACGACCCGGCGGCGCAGACGTATTCGCTTCCGCGGCACCGCGCCGCGGTGCTGACGCGCGCGGCAGGCCCGGACAACCTGTCCCGCGTTGCACAGTTCATCCCGCTGCTCGCGGAAGTGGAGCAGAAGGTGATCGGCTGTTTCCACAACGGCGGCGGATTGTCCTATAGCGAATACCCGCGCTTCCACTCCCTGATGGCTGAGCAGAGTGGCGAAATATTCGAAGCCGCGCTCGTCGACGTCATCCTTCCGATGGCCGAGGGGCTGCCCGAACGACTGCGAGCAGGCGCGGAACTCGCTGACATCGGTTGCGGCAGCGGGCACGCGATAAACGTGATGGCACAAGCCTTCCCAGCCGGCCGGTTCACCGGAATCGACTTCTCCGAAGAGGGCGTAGCCGCAGGACGTGCCGAGGGTGACCGGCTGGGGCTGACCAACACCTCGTTCGTTCAACACGATGTGGCCACCCTCGACATCGCCGACGCCTACGACGTCATCACGGCGTTCGACGCGATCCACGACCAAGCCCATCCAGCACAGGTGCTGGCCAACATCTACCGCGCGCTTCGGCCCGGCGGCGTCTTCCTCATGGTGGACATCAAGGCGTCCAGCCGCGTCGAGGACAACATCGGCGTCCCGTTCGCCCCGTACATATACACCGCCTCGACAATGCACTGCATGACCGTCTCGCTGGGACTGGACGGCGATGGACTTGGCACCGCTTGGGGACACCAGCTGGCAACGTCGATGTTGGCCGACGCCGGCTTCGGCGACGTCCAGGTTCGTGAGATCGAGTCGGACCCGATCAACTTCTATTACGTCGCCCGCAAGTAGTCTCGCTTGCGCGCGGACGAGAGGAGCACCTAAAAGGACGGGACGAGAGGAGCACCGAGACGGCCATGAGCGCGCTCGATGCGATAGCCGAATGGCCGGTCACCTCCGCGGCCGCAGCCGTGGTCGGCCCGTCCGGTGTCATCGCGGAGTACGGCGACCCGCGGCACCGCTACGCGCTGGCATCGGTGACCAAACCGCTCGCGGCCCGCGCCGCGCAGATCGCGATCGAAGAGGGCGTGGTCGAGCTGGACACCGACGCAGGCCCACCGGGGTCGACGGTCCGGCACCTGCTCGCCCACGCCTCGGGGTACGCGATGCACTCGGCGGAGACGATGGCCAAGCCCGGCCAGCGCCGCATGTACTCCAATTACGGGTTTCAGGTACTCGCCGCGACGATCGAGCAGGCGTCGGGCATCGCGTTCGAGCAATACCTGGCCGAGGCGGTCTTCGAACCGCTCGGCATGGCCGCGACGTCGCTGGAGGGCGGGGCGGCGGCCGCGGGGTTCGGGGCCACGTCCACGGTTGCCGACCTGGCGGCCTTCGCCGCCGACCTGCTGCGGCCGTCCATAGTCTCCCCACAGACGCACGCGGAGGCGATTGACGTGCAGTTTCCGGGCCTGACCGGGGTGTTGCCGGGATTCGGGGTGCAGCGGCCCAACGACTGGGGGCTCGGCTTCGAAATCAGGGACGCCAAGTCACCGCACTGGACCGGATCGTCCAACTCGGGTCGCACTTACGGCCATTTCGGCCAGTCAGGGACGTTTTTGTGGGTAGATCCGGACGCTGACCGCGCGCTGGTCGTGTTGACTGACCGCAGCTTCGGGGACTGGGCGTACCCCCGCTGGCCTGCGGTGTCTGACGAAGTCCTGAGAGAATTCGAAGTAGACTAGCGCAACAGTGGCCTCACAAGGCACAATAGACACGCACGACACACCTGTTATTCGGAAACACAAGGTCGCTTGGGGAAGACGTCCCTCGTGGAGCCGAAGGAGCAGCAGATGCGTGCAGCGAACCAATTCGCCGACGCGGCGATGGGTGTGGTTTACGTCCATGCCTCACCCGCGGCGGTATGCCCGCACGTCGAGTGGGCGTTGTCGTCGACCCTTCAGGCAAGGGCGAACCTCAAGTGGACCCCGCAGCCTGCCATGCCCGGACAGCTGCGCGCGATCACCAACTGGGTCGGGCCGGTCGGCACCGGGGCGCAGTTGGCCAACGCGCTGCGCTCGTGGACGGTGCTGCGGTTCGAGGTGACCGAGGACCCCAGCGACGGAGTCGACGGGCACCGCTGGTGCCACACCCCGCAGCTTGGACTGTGGAGCGGCGCGATGAGCGCCAACGGGGACGTGATGGTCGGCGAGATGCGGCTGCGCACGATGATGGCGTCGGGGGCCGACACTCTCGCCGCCGAACTTGACTCGGTGCTCGGCACGGCGTGGGACGACGCGCTGGAGCCCTACCGCGACGGTGGAGACACCGCAGAGGTGAGCTGGCTCAACCGCGGAGTCGGGTAGCCGACGACATTCAGTCGCGGAGTCGGGTAGCCGACGACATTCAGTCGCGGCGTGGGGTAAGGATCTTCAGCGCTGCGGGTACCGCAGACACTTCGACCGGCAACGGGCACGCGTATTCGCCGTCGGCGTAGGCCGTGATTTTGGGCGAAGCCCGGCACTCCACGGTGATCGTGCGCGCGCGCTCGGTGCGCACCGCGTCGAGATCGATGTGGGTGCCCTTGAACACGGTGGGGAACAAGCGGATCAGCCTCGTGCGCGACGCCGACTGCACCATCGTGACGTCGAGCAGCCCATCGGTATGATCGGCGTTGGGGCAGATCAACATTCCGCCGCCGTAGCTTCGGGTGTTGCCGAACGCGGCCAGCGTCAGATCCGTGTCCAACTCGCGCCCGTCGAAGGTCAGCCGGAACGGCAGCAGCCGCAACTTGGACAGCTCTGCGACCATCGCGACGTTGTAGCGCATCCGGCCGTGTGGCCAACGCATCCGATTGGTCCGGTCGGTGACAAGGGAATCGAAGCCCGCGGCCATGATCGTGCCGAACCACTTGTCGGTGCCGTCGGCGCCCTTGATGCGGCCCAGATCCACCGTCTCGACGACGCCGTCAACGATGGCGTCGGCCGCCGCCTCGGGATCCTTTGTGGGAATCCGGAATTCGCGCGCATGATCGTTACCGGTGCCCGCCGGGATGATGCCGAGAGGGATATCGGATTGCGCGAGCACCTGCAGCGCAAGCGAAATGATGCCGTCACCGCCGACAACGACCAGCGCGTCCATGCCGCGCTCGAGGGCACCGTCAACGAGGCGTCGCGCGTGCTCGGCGTCGGTTCCCGCGATTGCGACGACGTCGACGCCGCGTCGGTGCAGCTGCGCGACGGCACGCTCGGCCGCGTGTGGCGCGTTGCCGTGCCCCGATGCCGGATTGGTCAGGACGGTGACCCTGGCGATCTGGGTCACGGAATTAGCTTGCCCGGGTTGAGGATTCCCGTCGGATCGAGCGTGGCCTTGACGGCTCGCAGCACCGCGACGCCGAGGTCGCCGACCTCGTCGCGCATCCACGGTCGGTGGTCGGCGCCGACGGCGTGGTGATGGGTGATCGTGGCGCCGGTGCGCATCATCGCGTCCGACGCGGCCGCCTTCGCTTTGCGCCACTGTTCGATCGGATTCCCACGCTGCCCTGCGACGACGGTGAAGTACAGCGACGCCCCGGTGGGATACACATGCGAAATGTGGCACAGCACAAGCGCGGGCGTGCCTGATTCGGCGAGCGAGGTCGTCAGCGCCTCCGTGACAGCGGCCTTGAGCGCAGCGACGTTGGACCAATTCGTTGCGGTCTCCAGGGTTTCGCACAGCGCTCCTGCGCTCAGCAGCGAGTCGCGCAGATACGGCGCGCCGAACCGGCCGTGTTCCCAGGCGCGTGCCGGTGCCTCGCCAAGCGACGTGCCGCCACGGGCCTGAAGCAGAGCCCGGGTTTCAACGTGCCTGCTCTCGACGTGGGCCGCTGTCCCCTCGAACACCGTGATCGCAAGGCAGCCGCCGGTGACCTTCTGCTCGCCGATGCTCTCCGTGGTGGCGAGGTTGACGCCGGTCTCCGCCTCGTCGGACAGCCTGACGACCGTTGGCCCGGTGCCGGTCTGTACGACGGCGCGCAGTGCGTCGGCGCCGGTCGTGAAGTCGGGGAATGACCACGCCTCGTACCGGGTGGCCTCGGGGATCGGATGGACGCGCACCCGCACCCGGGTGATGATCCCGAACACGCCCTCGGAGCCGATCATCAGTTGTCGCAAGTCCGGCCCGGCGGCGGACTCCGGCGCCCTGCCCAGGTCGAGCACACCCGCCGGAGTCACCGTGCGCAGCCCGCGGACCATGTCGTTGAACCGGCCGTAACCTGCGGAATCCTGACCTGACGACCGCGTCGCGGCGAATCCGCCGATGGTGGCGAACTGAAAACTCTGCGGGAAGTGGCCGAGCGAATAGCCACGCTCGCCGAGAAGGCGTTCGGCGTCCGGACCGGTGAGTCCGGCGCCGAGTTCGGCTTCCCCGGACATCTCGTCGAGCGAGTGAAGTTGGTTCAGCCGCCGCAGGTCCAGTGACACGACGGCCTTGAAGTCGCCACGGATCGGATCAACACCGCCGACCACGCTGGTGCCGCCACCGAACGGGACGATCGCGATGCTGTGATCCGCGCAGAACCGCAGGATCGCGGCCACCTCATCGTCACTGCCGGGCAAGAGCACCGCATCGGGCGCGTCCTGCACACCGGAGTCCTTGCGGCGCAACAGGTCCAGCGTCGACTTGCCGCCCGCACGCAACAGCCGGGCACGGTCGTCGACGCCGCAGTACTCGGTGCCGACGATCGCAGCCAGCCCGTCACGATCGGCCGGTGACAGCGCTGACGGCCGCAACCGGACCCGGTCTGGCTCGAGTTCGGTCTCCGCTGATTCCTCGATGCCGATGGCCTGCCTCAGCAGCGATCGAATTCCATCTGACAGCGGTTTCGCCTCCGCCGGGTCGCCCCATGCGTTCCACTTCATCGGGGGCAGGAGTGCGGTCTGTTCGTCATCCGAACGCATCATGCGTTACAGTATTACATATGGTGTCAATCCGTAACTCTGCGCAGCCCGTCGAGGCTCGGATCCTCGATGCCGCCGCGGCGTGCGTACTGGCGTACGGGGTCGAGCGGATGACGTTGACCGAGATCGCGCGGCGCGCGCGGGTCAGCCGTCCGACCATCTACCGCCGGTGGCCCGATATCCGCTGGGTGCTTGCTGAGCTGCTGACCGTTCGCATCGCCGGCGTACTCGATGCGGTGCCGATCCGCGGCGGTGGGCGCGAGGACCTGGTCGAACGCGTCGTTGCGGTCGCCGAACATTTGCGCCGCGACGATGTGGTCATGTCGGTTCTGCACAATGCGCCGAACCTCGCGATGGTGTACATCACCGAGCGGCTGGGCACCAGCCAGCAGATCCTGATCGACGCGCTGGCCGAAGCGCTCAAGCTCGCCCAGGAGGGCGGCAGCGTGCGCCCGGGCGAACCGCGCCAGTTGGCGGCGATGTGCCTGCTGATCACCCAGTCGGCGATCCAGTCAGCCCAGATGGTCGAGCCGATCCTGGACGCCGAGGCCTTAGCGGTCGAATTAGCCCACTCACTGAACGGATACCTGAAACCATGACCGGCTCGACAGCACTCAACGAGACCCGTCGCGCGGCCGAACTTGCCGCACTGGCCGACGGCGAGCCGCTCGACGTGATCGTCATCGGCGGCGGCATCACCGGCACCGGCATCGCCCTTGACGCAGCGACGCGCGGTCTGCGCGTCGCGTTGGTGGAGAAGCACGATCTGGCGTTCGGCACCAG
>JAVXWV010000810.1:0-8765 GCA_032230775.1 Mycobacterium sp.
CGGAATGTCGCTGGCTATGCTGCGATCACGCACCACCACCGGTCGCAGCTGACCGTTGAGGATGCACATCACCGTGCGCATTCCGCGTTCGTCGGGATCGGAGATCGCCTCCAGGCCGATAAGCAGCTCGACGCCGCGCTCCAGCTTCACTCGATGCTCTTCTCCGCTCCGCAGCCCGTAGAAGAACTGGTTGGCCGACAGGCTCGACGTATCGCCGTACTGTTCGCGGTGCGCTTCCAATTCCTTTGTCGGCCCGGGGAACAGCAGCCGGTTGAGGACTGCTTGTCGTTTCGAGCCTGCTTGCGCGAGCAGCACCTCATCGTCGGGGCTCAGCTCTTCGGTGGGTTTGGCAGGCGGCCGCCCGGCAAGCGCCTTGCTGCGCAACGGTTCCGGCCAACCACCCGGCGGGTCGCCGAGCTCGCCGCGCAGGAAGCCGATCACCGATTCGGGGATGTCGAATCGTGCTGGTTCGGCGGCGAATTCGTCGGCGGACACGCCGGCCCCGACAAGGGCCAACGCGAGGTCGCCGACCACCTTGCTCGACGGAGTGACCTTGACCAGCCTGCCCAGCACCCGGTCCGCCGCGGCGTAGTTCGCCTCGATCTCCTCGAACCTGTCCCCCAGACCCAGCGCGATGGCCTGCTGGCGCAGGTTCGACAGCTGGCCACCGGGAATCTCGTGGTGATACACCCGACCGGTCGGCGCAGGGAGGCCAGACTCGAACGGCGCGTACACCTTTCGCAGCGCCTCCCAGTACGGCTCCAGGTCGCACACCGCCGACAGCGACAATCCGGTGTCGTATTCGGTGTGCGCGGTGGCGGCCACGATTGAGCTCAGGGCGGGTTGACTGGTGGTGCCCGCCAAAGGTGCGGAAGCCCCGTCGACCGCGCTGGCGCCGGCCTGCCAGGCCGCCAC
Source organism: Mycobacterium sp. (assembly GCA_032230775.1). Classification (GTDB taxonomy): domain Bacteria; phylum Actinomycetota; class Actinomycetes; order Mycobacteriales; family Mycobacteriaceae; genus Mycobacterium. The sequence goes on from JAVXWV010000810.1 coordinate 916, forward strand.
ATAGGTGGCCAGCTGCCCGCCGGGGGTGTCGTGGGTGTGCACGTGCACCGGCAGATCGAACCGGCTGCGCAACGCGCCGACCAACTGGTGAGCGGCCTGCGGCCGCAGCAGCCCGGCCATGTCCTTGATCGCCAGCACATGCGCCCCGGCGTCGACGATCTGCTCGGCCAGTTTGAGGTAATAGTCGAGCGTGTATAGGTTCTCGGCGGGGTCGGACAGGTCGCCGGTGTAGCTCATCGCGACTTCGGCTACCGCGGTGCCGGTTTCGCGCACGGCGTCGATCGCCGGCCGCATGGATTCGACGTTGTTGAGCGCGTCGAAAATGCGGTAAATGTCGATTCCGGTCGCGGTCGCCTCCTGGATGAAGGCGGTTGTGACGGTCTCCGGATAAGGCGTGTAGCCGACGGTGTTGCGGCCGCGCAACAGCATCTGAAGGCAGATGTTGGGGATCGCCTCGCGCAACGCCGCCAGCCGCTCCCATGGGTCTTCCTTCAAAAACCGAAGAGCCACATCGTAAGTCGCGCCGCCCCAGCATTCGATTGACAGCAGCTGGGGTGTCATCCGCGCGATATAGGGCGCCACCGTCAGAAGGCCCGTGGTGCGGACGCGAGTGGCCAGCAGCGACTGATGCGCATCGCGGAACGTCGTGTCGGTGACACCGACGGCCCGGGACTCGCGAAGCCAACGCGCGAAGCCCTCCGGTCCCACCTCGCTCAGCAGGTGCTTGCTGCCCCGCGGCGGTACCGCTTCGAGATCGATCTCGGGCAGTTTGTCCTGCGGGTACACCGTCGACATACGCGGCCCGTGCGGCTGGTTGACGGTGACCTCGGCGAGGTAGTTGAGGATCTTGGTGCCACGGTCGGCGGGGGTGCGCGCGGTCAGCAGATATGGGCGCTCGTCGATGAACGACGTCGTGACGCGGCCGGCGCGGAAGTCAGGATCGTTGACCACGGCCATCAGGAACGGGATGTTGGTCGACACGCCGCGCACCCGGAACTCCGCCAGCGCGCGACGGGCTCTGGCGACAGCCGTCGAGAAGTCACGCCCGCGACACGTCAGCTTGACGAGCATCGAGTCGAAGTGAGCGCTGATCTCGGCGCCGAGGTGCGAGCCGCCGTCCAACCGGATCCCCGCACCACCCGGCGACCGGTAGCCCGTGATCCGGCCGGTGTCGGGGCGGAAGCCGTTGGCCGGATCCTCGGTAGTGATCCGACATTGCATCGCCGACCCATGCACCTGCAGCGAATCCTGGCTCAGCCCAAGGTCTTCCAGCGTCTCCCCGTCGGCGATGCGCATCTGGCTGGCCACCAGGTCGACGTCGGTGATCTCCTCGGTGACGGTGTGCTCGACCTGGATGCGCGGATTCATTTCGATGAACACGTAGTCGCCGCGCTCGTCGAGCAGGAATTCGACGGTGCCCGCGTACGTGTAATTGATCTGGCGCGCGAACGCCACCGCGTCGGCACACATCTTCTGCCGCAGTTCCTCAGGCAGGTTGGGCGCAGGGGCCAGTTCGATGACCTTCTGATGCCGACGCTGCAGGCTGCAGTCACGCTCGAAAAGGTGCATGACGTTGCCGTGCGTGTCGGCCAGGATCTGCACCTCGATATGGCGCGGGTTGAGCACGGCTTGCTCGAGGTACAACGTCGGGTCACCGAACGCCGACTCGGCTTCGCGGCCAGCGGCCTCGATGGCTTCAGGCAGCGCTTCGGGATCTGTGACGCGGCGCATGCCGCGGCCGCCGCCGCCGGACACCGCCTTGACGAACAGCGGGAACTGCATCGTCTGCGCCGCGGCAATCAGCTCCTCGACCGACGCCGACGGCGCCGAGGAGTTCAGCACCGGCAACCCTGCGGCGTGGGCCGCGGCGATCGCCCGCGACTTATTGCCCGTCAGCTCAAGGATTTCGGCGTCCGGGCCGATGAACGTGATTCCCGCGGCCGCGCACGCGGCGGCCAGATCGGGGTTTTCCGAAAGGAAGCCGTATCCCGGATAGACCGCGTCGGCACCGGCATGCTGGGCGGCGCGGATGATCTCGTCGATCGACAGGTACGCCCGGACCGGATGGCCGGTCTCGCCGATCTGGTACGACTCGTCGGCCTTCAGCCGGTGCAGGGAGTTGCGGTCCTCATACGGATACACCGCGACAGTGGCGATGCCCATCTCGTAGGCCGCCCGGAACGCGCGGATCGCGATCTCCCCGCGATTGGCCACCAGGACTTTTGAGATCACGCGTAACCCTAACTCCAGCGCTGAACAGCTTAAAGAAGGGTGGACCAGTAGTTCCAGAAGCGCACGAGGATCAGCAGAATCAGCGCGGTGAACCACAGCGCCACCAGCGACCACCGCCACGTGTGGAGCACCCGCGCCACCGCGTTCGACTGCAGTGGCTGCAGCGCGATCGAGGCGACCACGATCAACAGCGGGATGGTGACCGCCCACACCGCCATGCAGTACGGACACAACGCGCCGATGCGGTAGAGGCTCTGGAAGATCAGCCAGTGGATGAACACCACCCCGAGCGCCGTGCCGGTGGCCAGGCCGGCCCAGTACCACCGCGGCAGCCTGACCTTGGCGAGTGCGAGCACGCCGGTCACCACCACGACGCTGAAGGAGACGATGCCGATCAGCGGGTTCGGAAATCCGAACGCCGACGCCTGGGGTGTGACCATCACCGAACCGCACGACAGCACCGGGTTGATGCTGCACGACGGCACGTAAGCGGGGTTGATCAGAATCTCGATCTTCTCGATCGTCAGGGTGATCGCCGCGGCGAGCCCGACGACCCCGGCGATCAGAATCCATACGGCGCTGGCCGTCGGGACCCGCACCCCCTTCGACGCGTCCGCCGTGGGTTCGCTCGGCTGGACGTCGCTGGGCGCGGAGACCGTCATCGCGTCGGTGTCGGCGGTGCCGGGGTGCGTGCCGGAGCCGGGGCAGCCGGTGCAGCCGGGGTCTGCGCGGCCGGGGGCTGTCCTGGTGGTGCCTGTGCCGGGGGCGGTGCGGGTTGTTCCGGAGGTGCAGCGCCGTCGAGCCCGGGAACATTGCCGTCGATTTCCTTGACCTTGGCGACCAATTCGTCGGGCGTGGTCTTGTCGGTGATCGTGAATTCCTGCCCGTTGATCTTGATGGTCGGCGTCGCCTGAATGCCGGTGGCCGCGGCTAGCCCCTGCGACATCTCGGTGTAGCGGCCCTTGTTGATGCAGTCAGGCACACTGCCCCCTGCGCCGGCCTGCCGCGCGACCTCGATGAGCCGTGCGTTGTCGGGATACGCGGCCGCACCCTCGCCGGGCTGTTGCTGGAAGAGCGCATCGTGGAAGCGCTGGAACGCGTCCTTGTTTTCGTCGGCCACGCAATACGCGGCGTTTGCGGCCCGTGACGAGTATCCGTTGCCCTGACGGTCCAGGATGGCAACCATGTAGTAGTCGGCGGCCACGGCGCCGGAACTGATGAGCTTGCGTACCGTGGGCCCGAACTGCTGCTCGAACTCGCCGCAGTGCGGGCACAGGAAGTCCTCGTAGAGCGAAAGCACGACCTTCGGGTCGGAGCTGCCCTCCTTCTTGATGACATCGCTCGACGCCACCCGGACCGATTTGGTCTCTCCGGACACCGGCTTCTTGCTGCCGGACATCACGATGTAGAGCACCAGCGCAACGGCGAAGATCACCACGATCGAGGTCAGCCCGATTTGGATCGCCAGGTTGCGCTTGCGGTCCGCGGCCTTCAGGTCGTAGGAAGCTCGTTTCGGTTTGGTCGCCACGGGGTTAAGAGTACCGGCGGCTCACCGGCGGCTTTTCACGTGCGCGCGAGATGGGCACGTAGCGCAGAGATCGATTCCGCCGTCGCGGTCGCGCTGCCGCCACCCACTGGGAAGAAGTTGGCGAAGCCATGGATCAGCGAACCGAATTCGCGGTAGTCGACGGTCACGCCTGCCGCGCGCATGGCTTCTGCGTACTGCCTGCCCTCGTCGCGCAGGGGGTCGAAGCCCGCGGTCAGCACGAGCGCAGGCGGCAGGCCCGACAAGTCGCTGGCCAACAGCGGCGACACGCGTGGATCGGCGGCGTCGACGTCCGCCCCGTCCAGGAATTGCTCCCCGCACCACTGCACGTCGTTCTTGGTGAGGAAGAACCCATCGGCGAACAACGTATGGGACCGCGTCCCGCCGCTGTAGTTGGTGACCGGGTAGAACAGCAACTGCAACGCGGGCAGCCGCGCACCCTCGTCGCGCGCACGCAGAGATACCAGCGCGGCGAGATTACCTCCGGCGCTGTCGCCTCCGACCGCCACCCGGCCGGGGTCGGCGCCCAGCTCACCGGCATGGTCGAGTGCCCATCCGAACGCGGCGTACGCATCCTCGGATCCGGCGGGCGCCTTGTGCTCGGGGGCGAGTCGGTAGTCCACCGACAACACGTGCATGCCGCCCTCGCGGCAGATCTGGCGGCACAGGGTGTCATGCGTCTCGATGTCGCCGATGACCTGGCCGCCGCCGTGATAGAAGACCAGCAGCGGTTGCCCATCGCCGTTGATTGGTCGGTAGTGCCGCGCTCGGACCGGACCTGTCGGGCCGGGGATCGAGAGATTGGTCACGCTCGCCAAAGGGATGTCCTGGTTGAAGCTGGCGGCCGTGATGCGCAACTGAGTCCGGGCCACGCCGACATCGGGGCTGGCAACCAGGGCATTGAGCCCGACCCTCGACATCCCGACGAGCATCAACTGCAAAGTCGTATCCAGGGTGTTGCCGTCGATCGTGACCGAACGACCACCCAGCAGCAGGCGTTTGACGGGGTTCGGTATCCACGGAAGGCCGCGCACCGTCAAGCCGGCGAGGGCGTTGACGACGGGACCCTTGGCACCTCGCGGTGACCCGACGGGCGTCGCTTGTCCTGGCAGACTCTGGGTCATGGCAGCTCCCTCCATCACGCTGAATGACGGTAATGCGATGCCCCAGGTGGGACTGGGAGTTTGGCAGACACCACCCGATGACACCGAACGCGCAGTAGCAACCGCATTGGATGCCGGTTATCGACACATCGACACCGCCGCAGGTTACTTCAACGAGCGCGAGGTCGGTCACGCGGTCGCGAGTTCCGGTTTACCGCGTGAGGACGTCTTCGTCACCACCAAGTTGTGGAACGCAGATCAGGGCTATGACAGCACTCAAGGCGTTCGACGCCAGCATGAAGCGGCTCGCTTTTTCTGGATCGGACAGCTACCTCGACCTCTACCTCATTCATTGGCCGATGCCCGAGAAGAACGCCTTCGTCGACACGTTCAAGGCGTTCGCACACCTACGCGACCAGGGCCGCATCCGCTCCATCGGAGTCAGCAACTTCGAGCCCGAACACTTGCGAATTCTGGTGGACGGCACCGGAATTGTCCCGGCCGTCAACCAGATCGAGTTGCATCCACTGCTACAGCAAAACGAACTGCGGGAAGCGCACGCTCAGCAGGGCATCGCCACGGAAGCATGGAGCCCGCTGGGGCAGGGATCACTGCTGAGCAACCCGGCGGTGACGGCCGTCGCCGAGGCACACGGAAAAACCCCAGCGCAGGTACTGATTAGGTGGCATATCCAACTCGGTAATATCGTCATCCCGAAGTCGGTGACCCCCGAGCGAATTGTGAGCAATTTCGACGTGTTCGATTTCCAGCTGAGCGAGCAGGACATGGCGTCCATCTCGTCGCTCGGCGACGGAACGCGACTGGGTCCCGACCCACGATCTTTCAACTTCACAGGATAGGTGCCATGCCCCCAGCCGACGGGAAGGCCGCTTCGATTCCCACCGTCACTCTCAACGACGACAACAAGATCCCGATGATCGGCCTCGGCGTTGCCGAGCTGTCGGATTCCGAGACCGAGCAGGCCGTGTCGGCGGCGCTGGAGGCCGGCTACCGACTGATCGACACGGCATCCGCCTACGGCAACGAGGCAGCGGTCGGCCGAGCCATCGCCGCGTCGGGTGTGCCGCGCGATGAGCTGTTCATCACGACCAAGCTCGCGACCGAGGATCAAGGCTTCCAGGCGTCACAGGACGCCTTGACGGCCAGCATCGAGCGACTCGGCCTCGACTACGTGGACCTCTATCTCATCCACTGGCCCGGCGGCGACCCCGACAAGTACGTCAACAGCTGGGGCGGCCTGATGAAGCGCAGGGAGGACGGCTTCACCAGGTCCATCGGCGTGTCCAACTTCCTCGCCGAGGACCTGTCGAACGTCATCGACTTGGCGTACTTCACGCCTGCGATCAATCAGATCGAGCTGCACCCGCTGTTGAATCAAGCGGACCTGCGGGCGGTCAACGCCGAGTACGGCATCGTCACCGAGGCGTACGGCCCGCTGGGCGTTGGAAAGCTGCTGGAAAACCCGACGGTCGCGTCGGTGGCCCAGGCGCACGGCAAGACGCCGGCGCAGGCGCTGATTCGGTGGAGCATCCAGCTCGGCAATGTCGTCATCCCACGGTCGGCGAACCCGGAGCGAATCAAGTCGAATCTCGACGTGTTCGACTTCGAGTTGAGCGACGACGAGATGGCCACGCTCAACGCTCTGGACGACGGCACTCGCTTCCGGCCGGACCCGGAAACCTACACGGGCACCTGAGCGCTGAGGCAGGTCGCGGTCGCCGCTCAAAAATACGAGTACCTACGTACTCTATTCAGCTCACCTTCACGCCACCACGATTGCTGACAAGGGCAACTCGGCTGGGTCGACGCGGGTGAGGTTGGTGGCGAGATGGCTCAGATTCGTGTGCGGATCGGCCGGACGTGAGGGTGTTCTGCACCGGTGCGACCGGTTTCGTCGGCGCTCACACAGCGCTGGCGCTGCTCGCCGCGGGCCACGACCTGCGGCTGATGGTTCGCGATCAAGACGCGGCGCACGACTGGTTCGGGAGTCGCGGGTGCCAGGTCGAGCGCTTCGTCACCGTCGACATCCTTGACCAAGCTGCCCTGCAACATGCGATGGCCGGCTGCGACGCCATCTTCCACGCCGCGGCGGCGGTCTCACTCGACCCCCGCAGGGCGCGGGAGACATATGACACCAACGTCGGCGCGACGAAGGCGGTGCTCGGCGCCGGAAGTGCCATCGGCATCGGCAACCTGCTGTACGTGTCGAGCGTCATGGCGTTATTTCATCCGGGCGCTGCGGGCGTCGACGAATCGAAGGCGCTCTCCGAGTTGTCAGAGCCGTACTCGCGTTCGAAGCGCGACAGCGAAGCGCATGTCCGCGAGCTGCAGCAACAGGGCGTGCCGGTGCAGATCACCTATCCGGCCGGCGTTGTCGGTCCAGACGATCCCAAGCTCAGCGCCGCCAATCGCGCGATCGCGTCGTTCATAGGGCAGATGCTGCCGCGAAGCACGACGGGCTTCCAATGCGTCGACGTGCGCGACCTCGCCCTGGCGCATGTTTGGTTGTTGGAGCATCCACCAGCTCGCGACTTCGATGACACGCGCTTCATCATTGGTGGCCATTTCTATCCGTGGGATGAACTACGCCAGCGCCTCGAAGCGCTGCTCGGGCGGCGCATCTTCAGTCCGCGTGTCTCGCCACGGCTGATGCGTGCAACGGGCGCGACGGCGGATTGGGTCAAGAAGCTGGTGCCATTCGAGACACAGATCTCCGCCGAGTCCATGGCCATCAATACCCAGTGGCCGCGCGCGGACTCGAGCCGCTTCGTGGCGAGGTCGGGGCGGTGCTTCCGGTCTGGCGAAGAGACCTTCGGCGACACCATCCGATGGATGGTTGAGGCCGGGCATATCCCACACAAAAAAGCCGGCCGGCTGGCTGCACGCGACGCTAGGCCGATACTCGCAAGGCACGGTGCCCAATGAAGTTGTCCTTTGCCATGCCGAAC
>JAVXWV010000096.1:0-13462 GCA_032230775.1 Mycobacterium sp.
TACGCGACGAGAGCGACCCTGCGGTCGCCGAAATAGCCTTCATCGTCGGCGACGACTATCAGGGCAGAGGCATCGGCACGTTTCTGATGGGCGCGTTAGCAATCGCAGCGGATTACCATGGTGTCCAACGCTTTACGGCCCGGGTCCTCTCGGAGAACTATCCCATGCGGGCAATCCTCGATCATTTCGGCGCCGATTGGCACCGCGACGACCTCGGAGTCGTCACCACCGTCATCGACGTTCCCAAGCCGCCGAACCCGCCCTTCACGCCGCAACTGACCAAGCAGATTCACGACATGACCAGCCAGGTCGTCAGGATCGTCGGCTGATGCGCCCTCCGTTGAGCAAAGACACTCTGCTGTGCATCTCATTGGCCGGTCGGCCAAGCAATATCGGGACCCGATTTCACAACCATCTCTATGACGAACTCGGCCTGGACTTCATCTACAAGGCGTTCACGACGGGGGACATCGTCGCCGCGATCGGTGGGGTGCGGGCACTTGGCATTCGGGGTTGTTCGGTGTCGATGCCGTTTAAGCAGGACGTCATTCCCCTCGTCGACACGGTCGAGCCGTCGGCGCGGGCTATCGACTCGGTCAACACAATCGTCAACGACGACGGCCACCTGACCGCGTCGAACACCGATTACATTGCGGTGCAACGGCTTATCGACGAACACGACCTCGATTCGGGCGACACGCTGCTCATCCGCGGCAGCGGCGGTATGGCCAGCGCGGTCGGTGCCGCATTCCGCGACAGCGGCTTTCACTCCGGCGTCGTCGTTGCCCGCAACCCTTCGGCGGGGCGGGAATTGGCTGACCGGCTCGGCTTTGACTACGCGCCCGACGTCGGAGGGCGATCGGCGTCGATCATCGTGAACGTCACACCGATAGGGATGGCAGGCGGCCGAGAAGAGAGCGAGGCCGCGTTCGGCGATGCGACAATCGCCAAGGCGCACACCGTGTTCGACGTGGTGGCGCTGCCGTCGGAGACGCCGTTGATCAAGGCGGCGCGCGCGGCGGGTGTGCCCGTCATCACCGGCGCCGAGGTCATCGCGCTGCAGGCCGCTGAGCAGTTTGAGCGCTACACGGGCGTCCGTCCGACCCCCGAGCAGATCGCGGAGGCATCGGCGATTTCCCGGGCGTGACTACGACGCGTTGAATACCGCGATTTGACGGAGCACTTGCTCGATGCCCTGGGTCCACTTCGAATACATCAGCGTGGCCTCAAGAAACCACACCAGTGTTGAGTGCACCGCTGTGCCTGTCGGTGGCGCATCCTCCGGCAGCGGCACGGCAAACGGCACCGTCACCGGTGTGCCGTTGCGCAGTGGGATTCCCTTCCCGAGCTTGATCGTGTCACCGCGCCTCCCACCGCCGCCAACCGCAGGCGTGCGGACTAAAGGATGGGAGATTCGACGCTGCCCCCAGTGGATTGAGAGCTCGCAATCCGACATGTCGACACGCGGGGTCAGGATGAGGTGCCCATTGATTGTTTCGCCTGCGCGAAAGACGAGCGATGGCAACACGATTTCGATGTCGGTCCTGCCGTCTCCTCCGGTCCGCGCCGGTGGTTCGTCGTCGAACTCGATGTTGTCCCTGCCGATGACCACAGTGAAGTCGCCTTGGGTGTCGACGTCGCGGCCGCCGCGGTCGATCGTCAGTCGGGCGGACCAGCGTGCGAGCATGTCCGACGATCCCGGTGCCCACGAGGGCACGGTGAACGACGAAGTCCCGCCCGTGAATTCTCCAGAGGCGACTGGCAGTTCGACCTTCGTCACCCCGACCCAGTCGTCGACATCCTTTTCGCTGCCCGCGTCGGTGCCGACCTCGCCCAACATCCACCACGAGTCGTTCATCTGTACGGCCGTGGAGTCGGCGCGCCCGGCCCAGCGATACCGATAGAAGTTGGTGTAGCCCCACTCCAGTGTCACCGCGGATACCTTGTCGATCGCCTTGTCGGCGGTGACGGTGGCGGTCACGGTCTGACGTGGTCGGACGACCTCCGGCGTCACAGACACCTTCGCGCTGCCGGAGGTTTTGAAGAGGCCCACTACTTCTTGGCGAACTTCTGGCGCGTGGCTTCGTACTCCTCGGGGTTGTTCTTCTTCTGCCACGCCCGCACTGGCCAGAACAGGAGCCACAACACCGGGTAGACGGTCACATAGAACAACAGGTGCAACGCGGCACCAACGAGCACGCCGAACACCCACGCCGGATAGATGATGATCAGGCAGAACTGCAGGAACTGCTTGATCACCACGGGGTAGCCCTCGGCCATCGACAACACATATCGAGGGCTCATCGCCTTCAGGTACTGCTTGACCTTCGACGTCTCCGCCTCGGCTTCGGCCTGCGCCTCGCTGACGTCGCGGCCGCGTTCCTCGCGAGTCAGCCCACGCTGGGGTGGTGGCGGTTCGTTGGTATCGGGTGGTACGGCAGTCATCGCGTCACCTTCGCTGGGAGAGTTCGCGGTCCGGGACGGGCGCGCACCCGCCCCGGACCATCGGACTACGGCGTGATCTTGGTCTGCTCGTCGATTACGCCCGTCGCGTCCATCAACGCGCCCATCTGATCCTCGGTCCCATCGGCGTTGAGCTGCAACACGAACAAGCCGTCCCCGCCGGGGATCACCACCGTCTTCTGCGCGATGGCGCGTTTGACGCCGTCCTTCATATACGTGCCGCCGATCTGGGTCGCATCGAACCCGGAGAGCGTGCTCGGGCTGCCCTCTGTGGCGCCGTCATAACCGGGCAGGTTCTTGATCTCGCCCGGCGCGAACTCGAGGATCTTGGCCGGGTCGACGTCGCCGCTCAGCTTGGAGACCAGCGCGATGACGGTCGGCGGATCCTGGGCCATCGCTGGATCGCTGGCCATAATCGCGCCATAGGCCCACGCCGGTGTGTGGTTTCCGGCATCCTCCCACCCGGGCGGGAACGGCAAGTCGATGGTCGGCGAGCCGGGATCACCGCGGTGCACCGGGGTTTCGGTGATGTTGTTCTCCTTGATGTAGTCGACGATCGTCTTGTTCGGACCCGCTGCCGCCGGTGCCCCCGACGTCGCCGGGGCTTTGCTCGTCGTGGCCGACGACGATGCGGCGGATGTCTGCTTCGAGGTGGACGGCGCGGACTTGGTGTCCGATCCGCAGCCGGATAGGCCGATACCGATCGCGATCGCCGAAATGGCAACAACCCCGGCCCGGAGTGCGCGTGTCATTGGGTCTCCTGTCGATTTTGAAATCTCGGGCGTAGCCTACGGTCGGCAAACATCGAGCGCATGCGAAACGCCACGCAGTGTGGCGGTTCGGGATGGAAAATTCTCTGGAAGCTGCGCGGTAGGTTGTTGACTTCGCAAACACTATCGGTTGTCCAGCGGGACGACCATCGGCGCTGGTAGTCGAGGGTTTGTCGCCGGGAATTTCGGTTGCCGACGCGTGCAGAAAGCCTTGCGATATCAAATAATGTCCAGCTGGCGGGGCGGAAATCGAGATTGGCCCGCCTTGATCATGGGCGGCACCCAACAATCCCGATCCCGACGCCACATACATCGACGGCATCACCCACCGCTACCTCAACCCGTTCGCAGACCCTTCGGGCGACCGGGTGATCATCGTCGGCTATTCGCAGAGCGCACGCATCGCGACGATCGCCAAGCGGCCTTTCATCGAGAACTACGCATCAGAAACCGCCGAACCCGATGCGCCCCAGGTTGACTCGCTGGCCAGCGGGATGCGGGCACTCCTAGAGGCAACGACGCGAAAACCGCGTCGGCCCAGCGGGATAGCACCCCGGCGCCTGATCCAGACCCCAAGACGAAACCCGCTGCGGCGGAGAAGAAGCCGAAACCACCTGCAAAGGAGGCCGATCAGTCCGAGGTGCGCGGGCCGCGATGGCGGCAGGGGTCCGTCTATTTATTTGTGGTGCCTTCAACGTCTACTCCTTCAAACCGACAGTGTCCCCCGGTCACAGCGGTCTGATTGGTGAAACTCGCAGTGGCGCAAATTGATTCCGCCAGTGCAAGCGACGTGGCGTGCAGCACGCGTCAGCTATACGTCGCAGTTCAGCGTTACATTGATCGACCTGCTGACGACGACTGTGATCAGGCGGCGATGCTTACCCTCATCAACCCAGAACGTCCTGGTCTGCTGCTGCGGGTTTCGGACGCTGGTGACGATGCACTGGTCGATCGGCGCATTGCCGACGCGGTCGACGATGACGTCATAGCCTTCGTCCTCTAGCGTTCCGATCGTGGCGTATGCGTTGCCCACTTGGGTGGGCTCCGCCGTTGCCAGTCCTGCAGGCGCGAGTAGGACATTCGCGGTCGCTAATGTTGCTGCCACACTCCAGCCTGTGCGCATGACAGTCTCCGATCTTCTGTTGCCTGGTATTTGTTCATCGCCGGGCGGACACAGGATGTTGCAAGACTTTCCTAAGCAAGCTCTGTGGTATCAACGGGCGTGCGGCTGTTTGCCTTGCTCGCAGCGCTGTCTGTCCTTGTTGGGTGTGGAGAATCGCCCCCCTCGGCGCAGCAGACGGCGGCCTCACGGTCGTCGGCTCAGGTGAATCCGGGACGGATCGACCGAGTCCGCACGGAACTGCCGAGCGGGTACGAGGTGGCCGCCCTGTCCGGCCGGGCGGCGCCGATCGCGTTCTGGGGGTTGGGCCCCGACTGGACGGCTGACCCGCAGCGATGCGGTGCGCTCGCCGATCCGGCCCCCGGCGGGGCGACGACACGGGGGTGGTCGGCTTCGGGTGCCGGTGGGATCGTCTACGCGGTGGTCGCCACCTCAGCGGCGACACTCGATCGGTCGCTGATCGCCGAATGCGGACAGTGGACGGTGTCAGCAGGGCGAACCAGCGGAAGCATCACATTGGTAGCCGCGCCAGCCATCGACGGCGCGGCGACCGTGGGCCTGTCCACCACGGCCACCACAGTCGTCGAGGGCGGCACCGAAACCCATTCGGATGCGGACACCTTCACCGCCTATCTCGGCGAGTACGTCGCGTTCATCACGGTCGTCACCGACCCGGGCTCGCCGAATCCGTCACTCGGACAGGATTTCGCGGCGGAATTGCTGGTGAAAGCAGTGGGGGCATTACGCGACTGAGCGCGGCCGTGCGGGTACATTGACGGCGATGTCGAACCCGAGGGCGATGCTCGTCATCGCAAGCGCTGGCCTGCTGACCGCATGCGCCACCGGACAGTCCACCGACTTGTCGCACGCCGACATCGCCCACGTCGAAAACGTCAAGTCCAGTTTCGGGCCGGAGTTCAAGGTGACCACCGTGCGACCGACGGGCATCGATCCGCGGCTGCTCGGGCGACAGACCCTGCCGCCCGGGATGATGTTCGACCCCGCCGACTGCGCGAAGGGCACCAGCCAGCCGCTCGTGCCTGCGGGCCTGAAGGGCAACATGGCCGCCACGACCGCGGAGGGCAAGGGCAACCGGTTCATCGCGATCGCGGTCGAGACCTCCGAGGCGGTGCCGACCAACGATCCCTCGCAGAACTGCCATAAGGTCACGTTCACCAGCCCGAGAATGCGCGGTCTCGTCGAGGTGGTCGAGGCTCCGCAGATCGGCGGTGTGCACACGGTGGCCACCCATCGGGTGGTGCAGACGATTGTCGCCGGCAAGCCACTCACCGGCGAGCTCTACAACTACGTCGCCAGCTTCGGCAACTTCCTGGTGATCGTCACGGCCAACCCGATGGTGCTGCCGGACAAGCCCGTCGCGCCGGTCGACACGCAGCGGGCGCGTGATCTGCTCAGCGCCGCTGTCGCCGCGGTCAAGGGCTAGCGGACATCGTGCGGGCGGAACTGGATGCTGATCCGCGGGCCGACCGGCCGCGACGTCTTCGGAATCGAATGCTCCCACGTGCGCTGGCACGACCCGCCCATCACCAACAGGTCGCCATGCCGGTGCTGCAGCCGCAGCGACTTGCCACCGCCGTGCGGGCGTAACGCGAAAACCCTTGTGGCGCCGAGGCTCACAATGGCGACCATGGTGTCTTCGGTGCTGCTGCGGCCGATCTTGTCGCCGTGCCACGCGACGCTGTCGTTGCCGTCGCGGTAGAGGCACAGGCCGGCGGTGGTGAACGGTTCGCCGAGCTCGCCTGCGTATGTGTCGTTGAGCCTACGGCGCATCTGTTTGAGCCGCGGGTGCGGCGCTGGCTCGTCGACGAGATTGTGGAAGCTGACCAGCCGCGGCACGTCGAGCACGCGCTCATACATCTGCCTGCGCTCGGCGCGCCACGGAATCTGTTCCATCAGCTCGCCGAAGAGCGACTCCGCATCCGTCAGCCAGCCGGAGCGCACCTCGACCCACGCGCCGTTGCCGAGGTGGCGCCGATCCGCGGCCTCGAACAGAGAGCTTTGCAGCGCCAGCTCCATAGCCGCGAGTCTATCGCACAGACGTTCGAAAAGTCGCGGATGAGCGCTTGCGCGAAGACCCTGTCAGAGTCGGGCGGCTCCTGGTCCCTGGTCGGCCAGCACGTCGCCGGGGTTGGACAGCGCGCACGTCTTCAGGCTCAGGCAGCCGCAGCCGATGCAGCCGGCGAGGTTGTCGCGCAAACGCTCCAGATGCACGATGCGGTCGTCGAGATCCTGCCGCCAGCCTGCCGACAGCCTGGCCCAGTCCTTGCTGGTGGGGACGCGGTCGGTGGGCAGGGTGGCCAGAGCCTCGCGGATGCGGGCCAGCGGAATGCCGAGGCGCTGCGACATGCGGATGAACGCGACCCGCCGCAGTGACTCGCGGGCGTAGCGGCGCTGGTTGCCGCCGGTGCGCCTGCTGGCGATGAGACCTTCGCGTTCGTAGAAGTGCAGGGCCGAGACCGCCACGCCGCTGCGGTGTGACATCTCACCCGGGGTGAGTTCGTGGATCAGCTCCATGACCTAAACCATAGTTGAGGTGACGCGTGGCGTTACGGTGCTAGATGTGACAGACGCTGCGCTGGGCTGCGACTCCGAGGTCGGCAGGCTGCTGGCCGTCATCCTGCACCGGCCAGGGGACGAATTGCGGCGACTCACTCCGCGCAACAACGACGCGCTGCTCTTCGATGGCCTGCCGTGGGTGTCCAAGGCACAGCAGGAACACGACGCGTTCGCCGCGGTGCTGGAATCGCGCGGCGTCGAGGTGCTGCTGCTCGCGGACCTGTTGACCGAGGCTCTGTCGCACAGTGGCGCGGCGCGAATGCACGGGATCGCCGCTGCTGTCGATCAGCGACGGCTGGGACTGCCGCTGGCGCAAGAGCTTTCGATGTACCTGCGGACACTTGAGGCGGCCGAGCTGGCGCGGGTCCTTACGGCGGGGATGACGTTCAACGAGTTGCCGTTCAGCGGCGGTGAGCTCTCGCTGGTACGGCGGATGCACCACGGCGGGGATTTCGTCATCGATCCGCTGCCGAATTTGATGTTCACCCGCGATTCGTCGTTCTGGATCGGGCCGCGGGTGGCGATCACGTCGCTGGCGCTGCCCGCGCGGGTGCGCGAGACGTCGCTGACCGACGTGATCTACGCGCATCACCCGCGGTTCCTCGGCGTGCGACGGGCATACGAGTCGCGGTCCGCGCCCGTCGAAGGCGGTGACGTGCTGCTGCTTGCGCCGGGTGTCGTCGCGGTGGGTGTGGGGGAGCGGACCACACCTGCGGGCGCGGAAGCGTTGGCCCGCAGCCTGTTCGACGATGACTTGGCGCACACGGTGCTGGCGGTGCCGATCGCGCAGGTGCGCGCGCAGATGCACCTGGACACGGTGTGCACGATGGTTGACGTCGATGCGGTGGTCATGTACCCGAACATCGTCGACTCGCTGTCGGCGTTCACGATTCACCGCGACGGGCAGGGCGGGGTGAAGATCGACGACGCCGCCCCGTTTGTGGAGGCCGCCGCGGACGCGATGCAGATCGACAGGCTGAAGGTGATCGCCACCGGCCTGGACCCGGTGACGGCCGAGCGTGAGCAGTGGGACGATGGAAACAACACGCTGGCACTGGCGCCGGGTGTGGTCGTCGCATACGAGCGAAACACCGAAACCAATGTGCGGCTTGCCGATGCGGGCATCGAAGTGGTGTCGATCGAGGCGTCGGAGTTGGGCACCGGACGCGGCGGCCCGCGCTGCATGTCGTGCCCCGCGGCCCGCGACGCGCTCTAGCGCTCTTCGCCGGTCGCCGAAACAACGTTCCCGGTCGTCAGGCCGTCCGATTTGCAGCCCTCGCTGTTGTTTGGCGTTGCGTCCACGCCTGTTTCACCCTCTCGATGATGTCGTACTTGCAGTCCTCAGAGATCACCTTTACGTGGAGCCATCCCGCTCGCTCAATCTTGCGTAACCGCTTGACATCCCACGCGTATCGAACTCGATCGGTACGGTGTTGATCCCCGTCATATTCAACCGCGATCAGGACGTCGTCCCAACCCATGTCGAGATACGCGAATGGATCGCCGCGTTCGTCGAAAACGGGAATCTGTGTTCGCGGTCGCGGGAAGCCGGCGTCGATGAGCAGGAGTCGCAGCCAGGTCTCCTTCGGGGACTGCGCTCCAGCGTCCATCAGATCGAGCGCAGTCTTCAGCCGACGCACGCCCCGAGCGCCCTTGTGCTGATCCAGGAGCGGCAATACGTGTTCGGTGGTAAGGCCGGTGGCACGTGCCAGCGCATCCAAGTGGGTGACGGCAGCATCTCGACGGAGGTGCCTACCGATATCGAACGCCGCACGTTGAACAGTAGCAACGGCCATGTGGTCGATGTCGACCACGTCGTCGCAGGTAAACCGCTCATCGCGAGTGATGATCCCGGGTGGGGGATTCCAGTTGCGCCAGAGCAGCTCGATCGGCGTATTCGAGTCGACCCATAGCGCGCCGTGCAGTGCCGACGCGGCGCGACCAGTGATGACTGCCCGACGTTTCGACCAGAGCCATGCTCCGACAGTGTAGGAATGCGTTGACGGCTGAACCGCCTTCGACTGGTATACGTCAGGGAAGATCGTCCGGTAATTCCATCGCAACTGGCCACGGGTAATCGCTCCGCGTCTCAGCGCTTCGCTGCCCAAGAAGACATCGTCCATGGCAGCGATGATGCGGAGCGCGTCCGACATTCAGCGAGCCTTCGACCAAGGTTGTACACAGACGAAATTCGCGACCGGGAACGTTGTTTCGGCGAGAAGCGAACAGAACTATCGCCAGCTGGGGAGCCAGATCTCCATGTTCCACGTCGACTGCGAGATCGGGATGCCCGTCAGGATCGGATACATCCATGCGAAGTTCGTAATGACAAGCGCGAGATAGCAACACACGACGATCAGACCCAGCGTTCGTCGCTCGGAATTCTGGTTCGGCTTGTGCAGGATGTCGCCGAGGATCATCGCGATCATCAGCACCAGGAACGGCGCCATCGTCGCCGCGTAGAAGAAGTACATCTGCCGGCCGATGTCGGCGAACCACGGCAGGAACCCCGCGCTGTAGCCCACCAGGATCGCGCCGTAGCGCCAGTCCCGCTTGACGAATGCCCGCCACACCGCCCACGCCAGCACCGGCACCGCGATGAACCACATGGCAGGCGTGCCGACGAGCATCACCGCTTTCACGCAGGACTGCGCGCCGCATCCGGGCACGTTCTGGTTGTCGATCGCGTAGAGCACCGGCCTCAGCGACATCGGCCACGTCCACGGCTTGGACTCCCACGGGTGATGGTTGCCTGCGGCATTGGTCAGTCCGGCGTGAAACCTGTACGCGGCATACGTGTAGTGCCACAACGATCGAAAGGCGTCGGGAATCGGCAGCACGCTGTCCGGGCCGATCGAATTGCCGACCTCGTGCCGATTCACCGCGGTCTCCGACGCGAACCACGGCGCGTACGACGCCAGGTACACACCGAACGGAATCAGCACCAGCGCGTACAGCGACGGGCCGACGTCCCGCCGGAACGCCCCGACCCACGGCCGCGGCACCCGATACTGCCTGCGCGCAGAAATGTCGAACGCCACTGTCATCAAGCCGAAGAACATGATGAAATACAGCCCGGACCACTTTGTCGCACAAGCCAATCCGAGCAGCACGCCGGCGCCGAACCGCCACCACCGCACGCCCAGCCGCGGTCCCCACGGCGTCTCGGCGATGCGGCCCTCCAGCAGTGCGACGTGCATCCGCTCCCGCACCTGGTCGCGGTCGACCATCAAACAGCCGAACGCCGCCACGACGAACAGGGTCAGGAATCCGTCGAGCAGTGCGGTGCGCGACGCGACGAAGCTGACACCGTCGGCGATCAACAGCAGGCCTGCGATCCCGCCGACCAACGTCGACCGGCTGATGCGCCGCCCGATCCGCACTACCAGCAGCACGAGAATGACGCCGCACACCGCGCCGAAGAACCGCCAGCCCACCCCGTTGTAGCCGAACAGCGCCTCGCCGATCGCGATCAGCTGCTTGCCGACCGGCGGATGCACCACCAGGCCGTAGCCGGGGTTGTCCTCCACACCGTGGTTGTGCAGCACCTGCCACGCCTGCGGCGCGTAGTGCTTCTCGTCGAAGATCGGCGTGCCCGCATCTGTCGGCGAGCCCAGGTTCAGGAAACGCGTCAATGCGGCCAGCGCAGTGATGACGGCCGTCATCGCCCAGCCCTGCAGCCGGTCGACCGGCCCGAAGTCCGCGATGGGCACCAGGGGCGCTGGGCTGATGACGGGAACCGCGCGCTCCTTGGCAACGACTTCATCGGCGGGGGCGGTCACGACAGCGATCGTAGGCTGTCCGGCATGACCATCGGCCGACTGCTCATCGGCGCCACGCCGCTGGGCCAGCCATCGGACGCTTCCGCACGGCTGGTCAAGGCGCTGGCGAGCGCCGATGTGGTCGCCGCCGAGGACACTCGCCGGATCCGCACCCTGGCCCGGGCGCTCGACGTCAAGCTCGCGGGGAAGGTGGTCAGCCTGTACGACGCAAACGAGGCATCGCGGGTTCCGTCGCTGGTCGGCGACATCGAGGCGGGGGCGACGATTCTGCTGGTCAGCGACGCTGGCATGCCGCTGATCAGCGACCCCGGATACCGGCTGGTGGCGGCCTGCATCGAGGCCGGCGCTCTGGTGCAGTGCCTGCCGGGCCCTTCGGCGGTGACGACGGCACTGGCGGTGTCTGGGCTGCCGGTAGAGAGGTTCTGCTTCGAGGGGTTCGCGCCGCGTAAGAAATCCGCGCGGATGTCCTGGCTCACGACGCTGGCCGCCGAACCACGCACCTGCGTGTTCTTCGAGTCACCGCGGCGGCTCCCCGACACGCTGCGCGACGCG
Organism: Mycobacterium sp.; assembly: GCA_032230775.1. Classification (GTDB taxonomy): domain Bacteria; phylum Actinomycetota; class Actinomycetes; order Mycobacteriales; family Mycobacteriaceae; genus Mycobacterium. The sequence goes on from JAVXWV010000096.1 coordinate 11,265, forward strand.
GTCGAGGCGCTTGGAGCCGAGCGGCGCGCTGTCGTCTGCCGGGAGTTGACCAAGACGCACGAGGAGGTCGTCCGCGGCACGCTCGGCGAGCTGGCCGCGTGGGCGAGCGACGGCGTGCTCGGCGAGATCACCGTTGTGCTGGCGGGGGCGACGCCGAAGACCGATCTCCAGACGCTTGTGGCCGACGTGCAGGCCCTCGTCGACGATGGCGCGCGGGTGAAGGACGCGTGCGCGCAGGTCATCGCGGCGAATCCCGGCGCGCCGTCGCGGCGCGAACTCTACGATGCGGTTCTGCGCTCACGGCAATAAGGGGGTCCGGGCATGGCGCTGCCGGCCTTGGTTCTCGTTCACGGTGGCGGGCATGCTGCCGACTGCTGGGAGCCGACGATCGACGAACTCCATCGGCAGGCACCAGGGCTGACAGTGCTCGCGGTTGACCTGCCCGGTCGGCGTGGTAAGCCTGGCGACCTATACACCCTCACCATCGCCGATTATGTGGACTCAGTCGTCGCTGATATTGAGGATGCCGGCCTGAACGATGTTGTCATCGTTGGTCATTCGATGGCGGGAGTCACGGTTCCGGGCGTTGTGACCAAACTTGGGTCGTCGCGGGTCCGCGAGATGGTCTTGGCGTGCGCGTTCGTGCCGCCGGAAGGCAAAGCAGTGGCAGACACGCTGACTGGGCTGTTCAGGCGTATCGCCCGACGCGCCGCGACGACGGGGAAATTGACTCCGACACCCCGCGCGTTGGCGAGGTTCGGATTCTTCAACGGAATGTCCCGCGCCGAGCGCCAATTCATGGCAGACAAGCTCTGCGTGGAATCCCCGCGCATCCTCGCTGAGAACGTCACCCGCCGCGGGATGCCAGACGACGTACCCCGCACCTGGATCCTCACCACGCGCGATCGGGCGCTCTCCCTCAAGTCGCAGCGCAAGAGCATCGACGCTATCGGCGGTGTGCAGACGACCATCCCGATCGCCACCTGTCACGATCTGATGGTCAGCGAGCCGAAACAGCTGGCCGAGATACTCATCGACCGGTGCCGACTGTACGCGACATGACGTGGCCGGCGCTCGTCCTCGTCCACGGCGGTGCTCACGCTGGCGACTGTTGGGACCTGACCGTCGACGAAATCCACCGGCTGGCACCGGATCTCGATGTGCTGGCGGTCGATCTGCCTGGCCGCCGAGGCAAGCCTGGTGATCTGAGGACGCTGACCATCGCCGACTGGGTAGCCTCAGTGGTCGCCGACATTGAGGCCGCCGGCGTGCGCGACATCGTGATAGTCGGCCACTCGATGGCCGGGCTGACGGTTCCGGGTGTGGTCACCAAACTTGGCGCGTCGCGAGTGCGCGAGTTGATCCTCGCGGCGGCATGCATTCCCCCAGATGGCGCCGCAATGGTGGACGTGGTAGCCGGGCCAATCGCGATGATTGCCCGCCGTAATGGGAAGAAGGGTGCGCCAAAGAAGCTGCCGCCGTTGGCGGCGAGGTTCGTGTTCTTCAACGGTGTTCCACGTGCGCGCAGGCGCTTCATGGCAGGTCGGTTGTATCCGGACTCCTCACGCATTCCTATGGAGAAGGTGCCGCGCCGCGACATACCCGACGAGGTCTGGCGTACCTGGATTCTCACGCTGCGTGATCGCACTCATTCAGAAAGGGAGCAGCGCGAGAGCATCGAAGCGCTCGGCGGTGTTCAGACTCTGATCCCGCTAGACACCTGCCACGGCCTGATGGTCAGCGAGCCGGAACGACTGGCGGAGATCCTCGTCGAGCGGTGCCGGCTGTACTCCCGATAAAAGGTGCCGCCTTGTCCAGGCATTCGTCCCACTCGCGGTCCGGATCGGAGTCCGCGGTGATGCCGCCGCCGACGCCGAGTACCGCGTTGCCCGACGCGTCGAACTCGACGGTCCGGATCGCCACATTGAGCTCGCAGCCAGCAACGGGTGATGCCAAACCGACTGTGCCGCAATAGACTCCGCGCCGATGCGGCTCCCAGCCACGCAACAGCTGACGGGACCGCATCTTCGGCGTGCCGGTTACCGATGCAGGTGGGAAGGCCGCATCCAAAATCGAGGCCATCGGCACGTCCACGTCGACGCGTGCCGACACCGTCGACACCAGATGCCACACTCCCGGCGCCGGTTGCACCGCGAGCAATTCGGGCACGGTGACCGTCCCAGTGATCGCGACGCGGC
>JAVXWV010000121.1:0-3270 GCA_032230775.1 Mycobacterium sp.
GGCGCCAACAAGTAGGCGACGAGGGGCATCTCCACGAGCGTGAACGCGACGGCGTTGAAGACCAACAGCGCTCCGACTTGCGTCGAGCGTGCGGCGCCGGAAGCGACGATTACGGCAAGAACCGCAAGGTAGTCGATAGAAGGCAGCGCGATCCCCAGGCCCGCCACTCCGGCTACCCACAGGGACGGGCCGAACGCAAGGCCTCGTGCTCGCGCTGGCAGTTTGGGCGCAGGCACAACCCCTGTGGCGAGCAGGGCAGCCACCAGCAGCGCAGGGCGCCGATCATGATCTGAACCTTGGGCAAGGTGAAGTGCGCTGACCTGAGTAGACCGGGTTGAAACGCGAACAGCACGACCAGACCGACGGTCGCTGCCATCGCGAAACCGCCAGCCAGGAACGCGAGCAGTTGCAGCGTCGGTCTTGGCCTGTTCAGCATCAGCACCGTCATCGCGATGCGGAACGGTTCCATGCTGACGGCGATGGCCATCACCAGGACGGTGATCCACATACCGCCTAGGTGTCCAAACTGACGGACGGCTGTGGCATGCGCGTCAGGTTACCGGCGCTTCCCATTCGTCGAAGGATCTCGGAGGCTGCGACACGCTTGCCTCACAATATCGTTGACACGCGACGATCATATTGTGATACTTCACATATGAGCACACCGACAAAGACGTCGGTCGCCGACGATGCCGAGATCGTTCGCCGCATCCTCGCGCACATCGACGCAGGAACGACCGACCAGGGCGACGACTGGCGGGAGCCGGTCGAGAACTACGTGAACCCAATCCGATTCACCGCTGAGCTCGAGACGCTGCGCTCGTATCCGAGCGTGTACCTGCCATCCGCGGCGATCCCGAACGCGGGCGACCACGCCGAGCGTGTCAGCCTCGGCGTGCCGCTGTTCGCCATCCGCGACCGCGACGGCAGGGCCCGCGTGTTCCGCAACGCATGCCGACACCGCGGGATGGCTCTCGTCGAAGGACAGGGCTGTGCCCATGCGTTGGTATGTCGCTACCACGGCTGGACCTATCGCCTCGACGGCTCGCTCTCGCACGTCCCCCATGCCGAGGCCTTCCCCGATCTGGACATGCCCACCCGCGGGCTGGTTGAAGTCGACAGCCGCGAAGTGGACGGCCTGATCGTCATCGGCCCGCTGCGGGCACCGGCGCCGCAAGCCGACGCCGCGATGGCCGCATTGACGGACGGCAGCCCGTGGCGGGACAAGCTGCTACCGGCGGCGCGGATGGTGCACGTCAACTCCACGGTGCGGGCGATGAATTGGAAGGTTCTCGTCGAGCAATTCCTCGAGGGCTATCACATCCGCACCACGCACAAGGACACGTTCTATCCACTTCAGTACGACGACCTCAACGTCGTGGAACGGTTCGGCCCGAATACCCGAATCACGTTCCCGTTCCGCAACATCGAACGTTTGCGTGACCGTCCGGAGTCCAGCTGGACCGTTGGTCACCGAGTCACCTTCGTGTACCACCTGTTCCCCAACGTGATGTTCGTGACGTTCCCGGATCAAGTGCTGTTGATCGCCATCGACCCGGTCGACGTCGACCACACCACCGTGACGATGTACGCACTTGTCACACCAGAGACCGCCGAGAAGTTGGCGACCATCGACGTGGGCGCCGCCGGGCAACGCAGCCTGCTCGCCATGGGCGGCATCGAGGACAACGAGATGTCCGAAGGCGTGCAGCGCGGACTGCACGCGGGTGCCAATGCGTTCGTGGAGTTCGGCACCCACGAGAGCGCGATCGGGCGCTTCCACGCCACCCTCGACGAGCGGCTGGCGTGCGCCCGATGAGCGACTACGAGCATCTGATCTACGAGCAGCGCGGGCCGGTAACGATCATCACGATCAACCGGCCCGACCGCATGAACGCCATTGGGCCACAGACACATCGCGAGCTGGTCGACGCCTGGGGCCGCTTCCGAGCCGACGACGCCGCGCTGGTCGGCGTGCTGACCGGCGCCGGTGAGCACGCCTTCTGCGCGGGCGGTGACCTGAAGGCGGCGTTCGGCGGGGAACTCGCCGTCGACGCCAGCCCTGCCGACGGCGTGCTCGGCCCGTCGCGGTGGACCGACATCTACAAGCCCACCATCGCGGCCGTCAACGGCGTCGCGTACGCAGGCGGGTTGGAGTTGGCCTGCTGGACCGACATCGCGATCGCCGACGAGCACGCCACCTTCGGCGTCACATGCCGGCCCTGGAACATCGGGCTGGCCGACGGTGGCACGCAACGACTCACCCGCATCCTCGGGTATCGCCGCGCGATCGAACTGATCATCACCGGGCGGGTGATCGACGCCCGCGAAGCCGAACGCATCGGCCTCGTCAACCAGGTGGTACCCAGCGGAACGTGCGTGGAGCGGGCGATCGAACTGGCCGAGGCCATCGCCGCACTCCCACAGCCCGCGCTGCGCTCCGACCTGGAAGCCGCCCGCACCGGGCGGGGCCGACCGCTCGACGACGGGCTGCGCATCGAAGCGCAATGCTTCAACCGGTCGATCGTCGCGCCAGAAACCTTCGAGGGTCTGCGGCGATTCAACGAACGCGACCACCCGGATCGTCGGGCAGACACCACCCCGGTCACGCCCGGGCTCGCGCGCACGCTCTAGCGGCCGGCTCAGCCGCCCGGCGGCGTGAACTGGCTCAGCGTCAGCTCGGCGCCTTGCGGGTCGCGAATCAGCGCAGTTCTTGTCCACTCGGTGTCGTCCGACGAAATCACCACGGCACCAAGCCTTTCAGTCGTCGCCGCCGACTCGTCGCGCGACGAAACCGTGAAGGTGACGTGCCAGTGATCGTGGCCACTAGTCAGCGGTGCCAGCCACCCGATGGCGTCTGCGAAGCCCGGCGGTGCGGAGATGCCCTCCTGCCGGTCCCGGATTCCTGGGTCGACGGTGCCGGCGAGGTGATCGCCGTAGCCGGGCCGCCGGATCATCGTCGCGAATCCGAGATCGTCGAACTCCCAACCGAATAGCGGTGCATAGAACCCGGTGGCCGCGGCCGCGTCGCCGGTGTGCAGATCGCTGAAGTTCCAGCTGCCCGGTGCGTTGGTGAGCTGGGCGCCGAGCCGCCGTCGCGGCTGCCACAGGCGGAAGCGTGCACCCCGCGGATCGGCACAGGCCGCCAACCGACCGCCCGGCCCGGCGTCGACTGGTTGCAGCGTGACGATGCCACCGGCCGCCTGCACCGCGGCCGCCGCAGCATCGGCGTCGTCGACAGCGATGTAGGTGTTCCACTCAACCTGCTCA
>JAVXWV010000148.1:0-4610 GCA_032230775.1 Mycobacterium sp.
TGTCACCGAGGCGGTTGCCGAGATCGCCGAGGCTCGCAGCGGCATCGAGCAGGCAAAGGGCATGCTCATGCTTATCTACCGGATCAATGCCGACTCCGCCTTCGAGCTGCTCAGATGGCGCTCGCAGGAGACCAACACCAAATTGCGCGCGCTCGCCGAGCAAATCGCCAAGGACTTCCTCGAGCTTTCCTACGACGATGAGCTACCGGTCCGGGCGGTCTACGACAGGCTGCTGCTGACCGCGCATTTGCGCCTCGAATCCTGAGGTTTATTGGCTGTCCGGCCGGGGAATTCTTCCCGAGGTCAAATCAAGGCGTTCCAACGGCGGATTCGGGAGTTTGGGCAGGTGGCGGTGCATCATAATCCCAACGACTTGCGGCAGGACGACGCAAACGTCCGGCAGGCCGTGCGGTTCGGACTCGTGGCCGCGGTGCTCGGCGTGGCGTTTCTTGTTGTCGCCGCTGTCTGGGTCGGCACCTGTGACGGCGCGACCGCAGACACAGCGGCCTGCGGGGTACCGCAACGCGCGCTCCTCGCGATCGGGGCCCCGCTCATCCTGTTGATCGGCGGACTGCGCGCGTTCGTCCGCACTTATCAGACGTGGCGAAACCACGAGACATGGTGGGCTTGGCAGGGCGCGGGCTGGTTCCTGCTCACGCTCATGCTGCTTGTGCTGACGATGAGCATGCCCGCCCTTGCCGGGCCCGCGCTGTTCGGTGGATGACAAGACCCACAGCGTCCGCCCTACCTGTGACTTTCGTTTGCATGACAGTTTCTCCCACAAGGGAGTCGCGCAGATCTACCGTTGAAGTCAGCCCATGTTCAGCCGGGCATAGGTATGCCGAGAGAGGAGTACCGATGAAGGGCCCGAAGGATCCCGTCGACCACTCGAGGACAACCCGGCCACACGCCGGTGAGTCGATGAAGGACAACAAAATAATGCCGGGACTCGTCGTAATCGGCGTCACCCTGGTGCTCTTCGTGTCGTGCCTTGCGGCGTTCGCCACCAGTCACCATGACGTCGGATTGATGCTGGCATCACTTGCAGGCGCCGGGTTCATCATCGGTACGGGGTGGCTGCTCGTCGAGCATCTGCGGGTACGCCGCATCGAAGAGCGTTGGTACGCAGAGCATCCCGACATACAGCGACAGAAACCCAGCAGCTAGGAAACACAAGAAACGGGCCCAGCCAATAGGCTGGGCCCGTCTCGTTGAGCTCAACTACCGCTGCTCGGCCTCTTGGCGCTTCTCAGCAGCCTTGGCGCCACCGCGGGCGGCTTCGGCCTCGGCTTCCTTCTTGGCGACGTCCTTCTGGGCGTCGGCCTTGTCCTGCTGTGCCTTGCCTTCACGGACCATATCGTCACGGCCGGTTACGGTTCCGACCGCTTCCTTGGCCTTGCCCTTGACGTCCTCGACGACGCCCTTGACGCCTTCTGCGGGGCCAGAGTTGTTCTTGTCGCTCATGCTTACCTTTCACTACTGGCGGGATTTGGTCGTTACCCACCTCTTGAGCGTGGGGCCCCTGCGGGACGCACGGGGAATCTCCCCACGCACCATCAGGGGTTCCCACTCCGCCCCATCGGCAAACCTCGGGACCACACTCGGCCGAATAGTCGCCGGCCGCTGGAGGATTCGACTCCGTGGTCGCGTGTGGGTTCCGTCTAACCCTTGGCCACCTTGCGGATCAGGCGCGCGGTGCTGTTCTCAAGGATCGCCTGCCGCTCGCTGGGCATCTTGGTGCGGTTTGCCCTCCGCGCGCCTGCGGCTATGGTCAGGCCGGCCTCGTAACCCTCGACCACCCGTGGATCGACGTAGGACGAGCGGGCCACGGCCGGGGTATTGCCGAGTTCTTCTGCGACCTCCTTCATCACAGCGGATTCCACGCGTTTGATCACGGTCTTGTTCGCCGGAGGGTCCGCGTCAACGAAGGCCGCGGCGGCCAGCACCGTGCCGTGCCAGGTACGCAGGTCTTTGACGGTGTACTCGTCCCCGACGAGTTCCTTGAACCGCGCGTTGAGGTCGTCTGCGTGAAGATCGGTCCAGCCGGAACCGTTGCGGCATATGAGGAATCGCTCGGTGCGGCCCCGACGGCGCAGCAGTGCTCGCACGGACCGGACCACCTCCGGGTCGTCGATCAGCAGCGTTCGGCGCACGCCGCTCTTGGCGGGGTAGTCGAACTCGACGGCCTGCTTCTGCAACACGACGTGTTCGCACAGCAACGTGGAGATGCCGTACGAGTCGTTGTCCTCCGCGTACTGCTCGCCGCCCGCCCGGAAGTAGCCGAGGTCGAGGATGTGCAGGGCGAGCGCAACCACCCGGTCGCGGTCGAGGTTGCGGCGCCGAAGATCGGCGGCGATGCGACGTCGCATGTCAGGCAGCACGGCCGACATCTCGAGCACCCGGTCGAACTTCTCCTCGTTGCGCTCCTGCTGCCACTTCTGGTGGTAGAGGTACTGGCGGCGGCCAGCGGCGTCGTCTCCGACCGCCTGGATATGCCCGTTCGGGTAGACGCAGATCCAAACCTTCCTCCATGCGGGTGGGATCACCAGGTCCTTGATGCGTTGCAGCGTTGCGGCATCGGTGACAGGTGCGCCATCGGGATTCTGGTAGGAGAACCCTCGCCCGCGGCGCACCCGGCGTATTCCAGGGCCGCCAACGGAGCTACGACGAAGGCGCATGTTTGACGGACGACGTCGGCGGGGTACTGCACGTAGACCATGGTGAAGAGGACATCAATCGGCGCGGCGCCGGAGTTCTCGTCATTGGCGCTATCACTGCATCATCGGCGCCAGGATGAGGAACGCCCCGGCGTATATCGCCACCCCCACCAGGATCAGAACCGCAAGCACCAGCCCGGTGATGATGAGTATCCGGCGCAGCGACCGGGTGCCGGTTTCGGCGTCGACCTGATTCTGTGGCGCAACCTCGTCCATGACGAACGATTACCCCGTCGGCAACATTGCCACACGTCTCGCCTAACAAGTCATTGGAGCGCCGATGGTTAGCTGGGAATCGACCCAGGGTAGTCTCGCGAGAATTATGCCGGGAGGTCACATGGCCGACGTCGCGAACACGGACAACGAGCAGGAACGCAGCGGCCGGTCGGTCGAACTCCGGATCGCGGCCCAGCTGGAGAATCTCGCGGTTCTGCGCACACTCGTTGCGGCCGTCGGCACGTTCGAGGATCTCGATCTTGACGCCGTCGCCGACCTGCGCCTTGCCGTCGACGAAGCGTGCACCCGATTGATCCGATCGGCGGTTCCCGACTCGACGCTGCTGCTGGTGGTCGACCCTCGCGACGACGCCGTCGTCATCGAAGCATCGACCACGTGTAAGAGCCCGGACGTCCTGGCCCGTGGCAGCTTCAGTTGGCACGTGCTGAGCTCGCTGACGGACGAGGTGCGGACCTTCTCGGATGGACAGGACCTTCAGGAGGGGCGAGTATTCGGGATCGCCATGACCGCAAGGCGAGCGAGTTCGCTGAGGTGACCCCGTCGTCAGCGCAGGGTTCGTCGAAACGATCGAACTCTGAATACGCGGACGTCCCCGCTATGTTCCGCGATCTTGAGGATCTAGCCGAGTCGTCGGCGCAGTTCCAGCGTCAGCGCGACCGGATCGTCGAGCGATGCCTGCCGCTGGCCGATCACATCGCCCGCAGATTCGACGGGCGTGGCGAGCCGCGCGACGACCTGGTGCAAGTGGCCCGAGTTGGACTGGTGAACGCGGTGATTCGGTTCGATGTCCACGCCGGGTCGGACTTCGTGTCGTTTGCGGTGCCAACAATCATGGGTGAGGTCCGCAGGCACTTCCGCGACAACAGCTGGTCGGTCAAGGTGCCTCGCCGGCTCAAGGAACTGCACCTGAGGTTGGGCGCCGCTACGGCCGATTTGTCACAGCGACTTGGCCGAGCGCCCACGGCGACGGAGCTCGCCGCAGAGCTCGAGATGGACCGCGACGAGGTGATCGAGGGCCTGGTCGCGGGCAGCTCTTACAACACGCTGTCGATCGACAGCGGCGGCAGCGGAAGCGAGGATGCGCCCGCGATTGCCGACACACTCGGCGATCTCGATGCCAGTCTTGATCAGATCGAGAACCGGGAAGCGTTGCGGCCCTTGCTCGCTGTGTTGCCGGAGCGGGAGCGGACCGTGCTGCTGCTGCGGTTCTTCGAGTCCCTGACACAGACGCAGATCGCCGAGCGGGTCGGCATCTCGCAGATGCACGTCTCCCGCTTGTTGGCGAAGTCCCTAGCGCGCCTTCGAGACGAGTTGCAGTAGCCGACGCGGCTCGCCCTGCACGGCTGACAGCGCGGTGTCGACGCTGGCGCAGATCGGCAGGGCCGAATCGGGATTGCAGATCCGCAGCAGCCGGGTTACGGCCGGGCTGGGAGCAAGAGCCCATTCGATCTTCTCGCCAGCGCAGCGGACATTCACGCTGTGTAGCGCGGAAAAGCCTGCGGTACCGAAGAATTCGACGCCGGTCAGATCCAGCACCAGGCGATCGATGTGGGCGGCGTGGCGCAGCGCGTAGTCGACGAACTGCGCAGCGTTGGCCGCGTCGAGTTCGCCGTGTGCGGTGATCACCGCTATTTCTGGCCGCAGCCACCTGGTGGC
>JAVXWV010000191.1:0-3355 GCA_032230775.1 Mycobacterium sp.
GTGGGCGGTGAAGGGCTCACGCCGTGACGGACGGATCGCCACCCGGTAGCCCAGCGCAAGGGCCTGGGGCCAGAGCCCGTGCACACCCGGCGCGTTGGCGGGAGCGTGGACGGCGAGCACCTCGCCACGCCGCACCCAGACCGCACCGCCTGCGGTGTCCAGCTCACGCCAGTCGGGACAGGCACCCAATGGCCGGGCCGGACGCACGGCGTCAATTGAGTTGGTGAGGGATTCGGCAACGGTGATGGCACCCGCCCGAGCGGCGGACATCGGCAGTCCGGATACCCGGCAGGTGAGCTCGACGTAGCTGTTGAAGTCGAGTCCGTCGATCGTCGACGACACGAATGCGTCGGCGGCCTTCGCGAGCGCAGCCTCTCGCTGGGTGGCCTCCAGAGGTCGCAGTTTGCGCTGCGCATCGACGGATCTGTGAACGAATAGCCGTGGCACGACCGATGATTCGGCCACAGGCACGCCCGCGGTGTCCTTGATGATCTCCCGGTTGCGGGTCCGGTACTCACCGTCGGGCCCAAGGGCTGCAAGGTCGACCAGGTCGCCCGTCATCGGTTAGTACACACCCTCGATGACGGGCTCGCCGCCGAAGACCGCGACGGGTGCGACCTCACTGACCGAATCACCGACGTGCCCATCCGGTCCCTGCATCCGGATCGCGGTGTCACGTTCCAGATTATTCGGGATGAACATGCCCTTGCTGATGTGATTCATCACCACCTGGCCACGTTCTCCGTAGGGCACCTCGGCACCCGTCTCCGGATCGACCACCCAGAACACGACGTACGGCGAGCGCGGGTCGAAGATCAATGAGTCGCCGTCAACCCGGGTGGCCGCCTGCGACAGCACCATCGTGCTTCCGAACGCCATCGCGATCGCGACGTTCGGGAAGATCTGGCGAAGCAGGTCGAGGGTGTCCATGTCCACGTGCGCACCACTGAGCAGCAGGTAGCGGATCTTGCTGTTCACCAGGTCAAGCAGACTGTCGTCGCGCGTGATCGCTTCGATCAACGGTGGTGTCGCATGCAGGTGTACGACGTCCTGGGTCTCCAGGATGTAACGCGCTTGGTCCAGCACATGGTCGACGTAGGCGGCAATCTCCGCCGCCGCGTTTCGGGCACCCAGCTTCTTGACCCAACGGGGATCCAGATCGATCGGGTGAAACACCGATCCCAGCCGTTCGGCGACCACCCGGTCGAAGTGACCGACCCCGTGCGGGCCGCTCGGCATCAGGCAGACCAGCCCGCGGCCCGGCACATAGCCGCCCGCGCTGAAATCCTCGACCTGCCAGCGAGTGACCTGCTCGACCCAGTCCGGCAGCTGCGCGGTGCGTTTCGGCGCGCCGGTGGTACCACCCGATTCGAAAATGCGGGGGATCGGTGCCGGCGAGCCGTAGCCGCGGGGGATGAGGTCTTCGACGGGGACGCCGCGGAGGTCGTCGACCAGGTTGGGAAACCGGCGCAGGTCGGCGAAGGTCTGCACCTCGGTTAGCGGATCGAAATCAAGGGCGTCGGCCGCGCGAAGCCAGAACGGCGAACCCGTTTCGGCGCCGAAGTGCCACGCGATCGCGGTGCGCAGGTACGCCTCGGGATCCTCGGGCGGTGCGTCGCGCGGCACATTCAGCAGGGAGAAGTCGATGTCCGCCACGCGGCCATCGTGTCGCAGAAGGTTGTCCGGAAGATGAACTCAGGACTGGGACAGTCGCTTGTTGACCAGCCGGGTCAGCCACGCGGGCAAGAACCGAGATCCCACCGCGATGACCTTGGTCTGCGATCCGACGGCGAAGTGCACCTGGTGAATGGTCCGGCGCAGCCAGGACGGTTCGACGGCCTTCGCGATCGCGTCGGCGACGTCCTGGGCCGTCAGCCGGATGCCGAGAGACTCCGTCGTCCCGGTCTTGATGTGGTCGGTCATCGCGGTCTGCACATACAGCGGCCACATCGCGATCACCCGGATGCCGTAGCGCTGCCATTCGATGTCGAGCGCCTCGGTGATGCCGCGGACGAAGAACTTGGTAGCGCTGTAGTTGGCGAGTTCGGCCTGGCCATAGATCGCCGACGCGGACGCGAGGTTGACGACGACCGAGTTGGCCGTGTCGCGCAGGTAGGGGTACGCGGCGTGCAGTCCGTTCACGACGCCCTTGGTGTTGATGTCGATCTCCTTGAGGTGCCTGGCGACGTCGATGTCCTCGAAACGGCCGGCCAGCATGATTCCGGCGTTGTTGATCATCACGTCGAGCCGGCCTGCAGCCTTGGCGAATTCGCCCACCCGCTGCGCCATTTCGCCTGAGTCGGTGACGTCAAGATGTCCGGTGAGTGCCGTGCCGCCGAGGTTGTCGATCTCGTCGGCCAGCGACTTGAGGCCGACCTCGTCGATGTCGTAGCCGCCGACGGTGTAACCCTTCTTCGCGAAGGTCAGCGCGGTGGCGCGGCCGATCCCCGCGGCGGCTCCGGTGATGAATACGGCTCTGTTGTTGGGCATACGCCATGATTGCCCATGAGCCTCCCTTCATGGTGGCCAGGTTGTGCCCGGCCGCTGGCCGCCCGCGCTCGAGTTCGGAATACCCTTCTTTCGGATCGCCAACGCCGCGGGTTTCGTCCAATTTTGATCCGCCATTCCGGCACCCTTATTTCAGGGATTTGATAACGCGAACGTGGCACCGCAGTCAGTCGCGCGATCCACAAATAGCGCGTTGGAGGTGAACAAAAGTGCCTGGCTAGGCGGCCTAACCTACTTGAAGGCGACCGATCGGACCATAAGCGATTTCGCGACCATCGGGATTCTGAATAACCCACCCGGGCCATGCGAACCCAATACGCTTCGTGGATAGCGGATCCGGTGCGTTGCCGAAAGGTTCCACTGCGGCGGGCCGCCAACTCTGGGAGGGGAGCAGTGCGAAGAAGCCAGCGCTACCTGATTTCGGGTCTTGTCCTGACGTTTGCGCCCGTCGGCGTCATCGCCGCTTCACCGGCGTCGGCGGATTGCACGAATGCCGGTGCCGCCACCGTGTGTGCGCAGGGCACGGTGCGGGGCGGTGGTCCTGATGCACCCTCGGCGGGGCCGTCCTACCCCTCGTACTGTGCGGACCCGTGGTACTGCGACGACGGCTGGGATATCGATGTGGTCCTGCCTATACGCCCAGGCCGCCCCGGCGGCGGCGGAGGTGGTATCGGTCCGCGCTGAGCATCGCCATGTCTTGCAAATTACTTAGTCAAGGAGCCACCATGTTCTTCCGTAGCGTGATTGGCGCCGGCATGATCGCCGGCTCGATGCTCGTTGGTACCGCCGCAACCGCCGCCGCCGATCCACCGAACTGCACCGCCGCGGACCTCGCCGGTGTCATGTC
>JAVXWV010000195.1:0-4531 GCA_032230775.1 Mycobacterium sp.
TTTCCTCGACAAGGCCCTTGAGCTGTCGGAGACCGAGGCTTTCAAAGTGCAGCCCTGAGCCGGCTGAAAGATCGCGCACCGTGCGACTCGTGAGCACTTCGTCGGGTCCGGCCATCGCGCCGATCCGGGCACCGATGTGCACCGCCGCGCCACTCCACTCGTCGCCGCGCCGCTCGCATTCGCCCACGTGAATGCCGGCGCGAATGGAAATGCCGCGCGAAGCCAACGCGAATGCGAGTTCCAGCGCGCAGCGGACCGCCTTGGTGGGGCCGTCGAACAGCGCGAACACACCGTCCCCCGTGTGCTTGGCACTACCGCCGTTGTATTTCGTCAGAACGCTGTCAACCAGCTTGTCGTGTGCGTCGAGCTGATGTCGCCACTGCGCATCACCACGAGCACTGAGCAGTTCTGTGGAGCCGACGATGGCGGTAAACAGCACCGTCTTGAGCACTCGTTCGTCGACGACAACACTAGGCCTGCCGGTAACGAAGTCGACGATGGCCGAACCCAGCGTGTCATCGATCATCCCGTGCGGCCCTGGCGCCAGTGTCTTGAGCGCGGCTCCAGGAATGGCAGCGGCCAGCGCCGCAACGCCGTCAATCGGAGCCATGTGATCACCGACCCGCCCCAGGAGGAGAGTCGGTGCACGAATCGAACCCAGGACGCCGCGAACATCGATCTCCAAGAGCGCCTGCCACAGCCACGCCGCCATCGTCGGACTGGCGCTTATCCGTTGATACCGGCCGTAGTAGTCGCGGAATCCCGGTATGTCGGCGATCTCGTTGAAGAACACATCGGCCAACGCCCCTTCACCCCAATGACTTTCGATGTCTTCGAGATGGAGTGCCTTCTCGTCGGCGGTGAATCCCCAAGGATGGTCGGGCAACTCCTGACTGAACCGCGCCATCGCGCCGTAGATCACCAGTGACTGGACCCGGTCTGGGTATGTCGCCGCAAACAGAAGGCTCATCGGGCCCCCCTCGGACTGGCCGAATAGCGCAGGACGGTCGACATCGGCGGCATCCAGAACGGCGTGCAGGTCATCCATGCGCTCGTCGAGTGGCGGGACGTGGGTGGCCGGATCCGAAAGGCCCGTGCCCCTCTTGTCCCACACGACAATGCGCATGGCTTCAGCAAGTTGTGCGATGACGGCCGTTTGCGGGGTCGCGGGATCGTCGTACATCTCCACGTTGCTGAACCAACCGGGGATCCAAACGAGCGTAGTGTCGCCATCCCCGAACTCGCGGTACGCGAGCCGGACATCCCCGTTGCGCGCGTATCGCACGCGCCCGTCGCTCACGCGATCAGTCTTGCACCATGTGGTCGGCGTCCGCTGTGCCTTGTGGGGCTGGTTCCGCTGGCGTACGACGCGCCCGCGCGAACCGGACGATTCCGTATACGATTCCCGCCGCAACGGCCAGCGCGCCCAACCATGGCAGCAGCAGGCCGAGGAGCAGAACCAAGTTGCCCAGCACCGAAACCAAGGCGTCCCAGCCACGCTCGATCTGGCCGGTGAACCCCTCGTATTTCTGCGGGGCCGGACCACCGATCTGCTCGGCGACGAAGGTGACATCGACCGTGCTGTAGTCGATTCGGTCGCCGAGCTGATCCCGCTGCGCACGCAGGCTGTCCAGATCCGCCTGGCGCTGCGACAGCGCGCCCTCGGCCTTGATCAGCGCATCGGGATCCTTGGCGTCACGCATGATCGCCAGAAGTCGATCGACAGAGGTCTGCAGGGCTTTCATCCTCGCGTCGAGGTCAACCCGTTGCGACGTCACGTCCTCGGATTTGGTTTCTGCGATCTGCACGGTTCCCAACGTCTTCAGGTCGCGCACCACGCCGTCGAGTTTCGCGACGGGGACTCGCAGCACGATCGAGGTGCGGGCCAAACCCCTGTTGGATCCGGCATCCTCGGAGCGACTGTCCACCCGGCCGTCGGCCTTCTCCACAAGGACAGCGGCCTTGTCCGCCGCCTCCGAGGTATTGGACACCGTGATGGTCATGGACGCGGTCTTGACGACGTCGCGCTGGGCGTCCTGCGGTGGCGGCGGCCCGAACTCCGGTGCAGGCGCAGTGACGCCGTCCTTCATGGCGACAGCCGGGGCCGTCGTCATGTCGCCGGCCTGTGCCGGCGTGTTCCCGTGCGATCCCGAGCAGGCCGTCAGTACACCCAGCACGGCGATTCCCGCGATCGCGACAGCAAATCCGCTTCGGTTCAATCTGCTCGCGACCCGGTTCATGAACATCACCTTGCCATCGGCTGTGAATCGCGACAACGACGCAGGAAAAGGCCTACCGCGGTGACTGCATTCAGGCCGAGACGAGCGGCTTTAGTGCCTCTCCGACCTTTGTGATGACCCCTGGCGTGTAGCCGTGAGTGGGCAGATTGACGATCACACCATCGACGCCGACGTCGAGCACGTTGGTCTTTATCTGCTCGGCCACCTGTTCGGCGGTGCCGCGCACGGCGCGACCGCCGATCGCCTCGGCGACGTCGCGTCGGGTGGCGTGGCCGTCGAGCACCACGGTCAGCAGCGTCGAGGTCTCCAGCGTCGAGGGGTCGCGATCGGCTTCGGCGCAGCGCTGCTTGAGCACATCTAGCTTGTGGCGCAGCTCTGACATCGGTGTGATCAGGTTGAGGTGATCGGCGTACCGCGCGGCCAACCTGAACGTCTTCTTCTCGCCGCTGCCGCCGAGCATGACCGGGATGTGGTCGCGGTAGCGGGGCTCGTTGATGGCGCTCTCGGTGTGGTACCACTTGCCCGAGAACGTGGGCCGCTCGCCGTGGGTCATCGGGAGGATGATCTGGAGCGCTTCCTCGAGCTTCTCGAATCGCTCTGTGAACGTGCCGAATTCGAAGCCCAGTTGCCGGTGTTCGAGCTCGAACCAGCCTGCGCCGATGCCGAGGATCGCCCGGCCTGCGCTGACCACGTCCAGCGTCGAAATGACCTTGGCGAGCAGAGTCGGGTTGCGGTAGGTATTGCCAGTTACCAGCGTCGACAGCTGGATGTTCTCGGTCGCGCTCGCCAACGCCCCAAGCGCGGTGTACGCCTCGAGCATCGGCTCGTCTGGTTCACCAAGCGTTGGCAGTTGGTAGAAGTGGTCCATCAGCAGGACCGTGTCGAAGCCGGCGGCCTCAGCCTCCTGCGCCTGCGCCTTCACTGCCGGGAAGAGTTCGGATACAGGAGTGCCGTACGAGAAATTGGGAATTTGGAGCCCGAGTCGAATAGTCATCGACTGGTTTAACAACCCGGCGGCGCGAATCGATTCCCAGCGTCTGCACGCAAGGCGTCGAGCGCCGCAGCCGATTCGCTGCCCGGCTCAGCGCGATAGGTCAGCAGATGCTGCCCACCAGAGTGCGGGATGTTGAACCTATTTGGGTGCAGATACACATCACCGACCGTTGGGTGGCGCATGTGGACGGCGTCCACCCGGTAACCCACGTCTGCGCGTGCCCATAGCTCGCGGAATCGCTCACTGACAGAAGATAATTCGTCAATCAGCAACCGTAGCCGCGGATCATTCGGATCACTGGCCGCCGCTTCGCGCAACCCGCTCACGGCGACATCGGTCGCGTTGTCCCAATCCACGTAGAGGTCGCGGGCGGCAGGTTCGGTCAGCCGCCAGCGCAGAAAGTTCTGGCCGACGGCAAAACCCGGCGACAGTGCACGTGCGAGAGCGTTCGCGGCCAGCACATCGAGGCATCCGCTGGCCACGATCGCAGGCATCGCAAACTGTTCGATCAGCTCCGCGGTGCCGTCAGCGGCGACCTCGGCACTCGCATGATCCCGCCGGCCGCTCGTCGGGCTGGCCAGCTGATGCAGATGCTCGGTCGCCTTGACGTCCAGCCGCAACGCCCGCGCGAGCGCGTCGAGGATCTGAGCGGACGGATTCTTGTCGCGGCCCTGCTCCAGCCGCAGGTAATAGTCGGAGCTGATGCCCGCCAGCGTCGCCAACTCCTCGCGTCGCAGGCCCTGAACACGTCGCCGCGCACCCGGCACCAGTCCGACGTCTTCGGGCCGGACCTGTCCGCGCCGCGCGCGAAGGTAGTCACCGAGGGCGTTGCTGTGTGCCGCCACCCCATCAGCCTAAGACTGTCCCTCCCAACACCAGGGTCAATGCGGTGTCCCCAGCTCGGATGCAGTGCGCGCATCGTCGATGTTGTGCCGCTTGCAGGTACTTGGAAGGAGCGGAAATGGTTCAGAAACAGAACGTCGAGTTCGCCGCCAACGACGACGTGATTCTGCGGGGCTGGTTGTTTGTCCCCGACGGCCCCGGTCCCCACCCGGCCATCACGATGGCCCACGGCTTCGCCGGTGTGAAGGAACACGGCCTTGAGCGATTCGCGAAGGTGTTCGCCGCCGCCGGGTTTGTGGTGCTGGTGCACGACCACCGCGGCGTCGGCGCCAGCGACGGATCGCCGCGCTACGACATCGACCCGTGGGTTCAGATCGCCGACTGGCGCAGGGCGATCTCCTTCCTGGAGAGCCAGCCCTTCGTGGACCCCGACCGGATCGGGCTATGGGGCAGC
>JAVXWV010000221.1:0-8258 GCA_032230775.1 Mycobacterium sp.
GGTCACGTCGGTCACGTGCACTCCACCGCGCGGGCCCCCGGTCAGGTTCCACACCACCCAGCTGTCGCTGGTGCCGAAGATGGCGTCCCCGCGCTCGGCGGCCTCGCGCACGCCGTCGACGTTCTCCAGAATCCACTGCACCTTGGCACCGGAGAAGTACGTCGCGGGCGGCAGGCCCGCCCTGCGCCTGATCACGTCACCGCGTCCGTCGCGGTCCAGCGCCGAGGCGATGCGGTCGGTGCGGGTGTCCTGCCAGACGATCGCGTTGTAGTACGGCCTACCGGTCTTGCGATCCCACACCAGTGCCGTCTCACGCTGATTGGTGATGCCGAGCGCAGCGAGATCACCCGCCTGCAGCTTCGTGTTGTTGAGCACGGAGGTCAGCACCGATGCGGTCCGCTCCCAGATCTCGACGGGGTTGTGCTCTACCCAGCCCGCCTTCGGGAGGATCTGCTCGTGTTCGAGCTGATGCCTGCCCACCTCGGCACCGTCGTGATCGAAGATCATGGCCCGGGTACTCGTGGTGCCCTGGTCGATCGCAGCGACGAACTCAGTCAACGGTGCTCCTCTGCTTCCCGGCTACCAGTACCACTCACCGTAAGCCCCAAACGGCCCGCGTCAGCGTTGTTCGCTGACCGAGTCGGCGACGCGGGACGCGACCACACGCGCGGTGTCCTCATCGGCGGCCTCGACCATCACCCGGACGACCTGTTCGGTTCCGGAG
Source organism: Mycobacterium sp. (assembly GCA_032230775.1). Lineage (GTDB taxonomy): Bacteria > Actinomycetota > Actinomycetes > Mycobacteriales > Mycobacteriaceae > Mycobacterium. Next base: position 725 of record JAVXWV010000221.1, read on the forward strand.
GGCCGCAACAGGATTCGCCCGGAGTCGCCGAGTTCTGCCTCGGCTTCGGCAACCGCCGTCTGGACCGACGGTGCCTCGGCGACCGTGGCCTTGTCCGCCACCTCGACGTTGATGAGCACCTGTGGGAGCGTCTGCATGGGCGCCGCCAGCGCAGCCAGCGTCGAATGGGTCGACGCCATCCGGGCCATCAGTCCCAACCCGGTGGCCACCCCGTCACCGGTGGTGCCGAGTGACGGCATCACGATGTGACCCGACTGCTCACCGCCGAGTGAGTATCCGCCCGCCCGTAATTCCTCGAGCACGTATCTGTCGCCGACGGCGGTGGTTCGGACCTCGATGCCTTCGGCCCGCATCGCGATGTGCAGTCCGAGGTTGCTCATCACCGTGGCGACCAGCGTGTTCGACGCCAGGTCACCGGCATCGCGCATGGCAAGCGCGAGGATCACCATGATCGCGTCGCCGTCGACGACGTGGCCGGCCGCATCGACGGCGAGGCAGCGGTCGGCATCGCCGTCGTGGGCAAGGCCAAGGTCGGCGCCGTTGGCCAGTACGGCCCGCTGCAGCACGTCCATGTGCGTCGATCCGCAACCGTCATTGATGTTGAGCCCGTTGGGTTCCGCGTTGATCGCGATGACGGTGGCGCCCGCAGCACGGTAGGCAAGTGGGGCAGCGGCCGAGGCGGCGCCGTGCGCGCAGTCCACCACGACGGTGATGCCGTCGAGCGGTACGGGGGCGGCCCTCGTGACGTGTCGCAGGTAGCGCTCGAGCGCGTCGTCGGCATCGAGCACGCGGCCGATGCCTGCGCCGACCGGGCGTTGGCCGGGTCCTGCGCCGAGAATTTCTTCGATTCTGTCCTCGGCGGCGTCGTCGAGCTTGTGGCCGCCGGGCCCGAAGATCTTGATGCCGTTGTCCGGCATCGGGTTGTGCGAGGCCGAGATCATCACGCCGAAATCGGCGTCGTATGCATTGGTCAGGTATGCCACTGCGGGTGTGGGCAGGACGCCGACGCGCAGCGCGTCGACCCCTTCGCTGGTCACCCCGGCGATCACCGCCGCCTCGAGCATCTCGCTGCTGGCCCGAGGGTCGCGGCCCACCACGGCGATGCGGCGCGCGTGGCCGCCGACGGTGCCCAGGCGGCGCGCCGCCGCGGAGCCCAATCCCAGCGCCAGCTCGGCGGTCAGGTCCTGATTGGCGACTCCGCGCACCCCGTCGGTGCCGAACAGTCGAGCCATGCGGACAAACCTCTCATAGATGGCGGCCGATCACACAAGAGACCTGTACGCAACGATCCGCCGAGCGTGCGTGTCTGTACCCAGACACGCCGAGAAAGCGCGGCATTTTGCGCACGCTCGGCGGAATCGATCAGCGCTTGCTGTACTGAGGCGCCTTGCGGGCCTTCTTGAGGCCGTACTTCTTGCGCTCGATGGCACGCGGGTCGCGAGTGAGGAAGCCGGCCTTCTTCAGCGCGGGCCGGTCCTCGGGCTGCACGATGATCAGTGCCCGGGCGATGGCGAGGCGCAGCGCGCCTGCCTGCCCGGACGGGCCACCACCATCGAGGTGGGCGTGGATGTCGAAGGCGTCCACCCGGTCCACGGTCACCAGCGGAGCCTTGATCAGCTGCTGGTGCACCTTGTTCGGGAAGTAGGTCTCCAGGGTGCGGCCGTCCAGATGGAACTTGCCGGTGCCGGGCACCAGGCGCACCCGCACCACGGCCTCCTTGCGGCGGCCGACGGTCTGGATGGGGCGGTCGATGATGACCGGCTCACGGGCGGGGGCCGCTTCGGTCGCTTCGGTCGCGACCTCTTCGGTTGGTGCCGCTTCTGCCGGAGCCTCGGTCCCCTCTTCGGCCGGGGCCTCGGTCACCTCTTCGGTCGGGGACTCGGTCACGGCTTCTTCTGTGGTCTCAACGGTCTCGTCGGTCACTGGGCCACCTGCTTGATCTCGAACGGAATCGGCTGCTGGGCGGTGTGCGGATGCTCCGACCCGACATAGACCCGCAGCTTCTTCTGGACCTGCCTGCTCAGCTTGTTGTGTGGAAGCATGCCGACGATCGCCTTCTCGACGACCCGGTCAGCGTGCTTCTCCAACTCGTCGCCGAGCGAGCGCGCACGCAGGCCGCCGGGGAAACCCGAGTGGCGGTAGGCGAACTTGTTCTGGAGCTTGTCGCCGCTGATGGCGACCTTTTCAGCGTTGATGACGATGACGAAGTCGCCACCGTCGACATTGGGCGTGAATGTCGGCTTGTGCTTGCCGCGAAGCAGCTTGGCTGCTTCCACGGCGAGCCGGCCGAGCACCACGTCGGTGGCGTCGATGACGTACCACGAACGCGTGGTGTCACCCGCCTTCGGCGTGTACGTAGGCACAGCGTCTACCTTCTTCTTCTCGGGTTGGATCCCGGTGACCCGGGTGCCGGTCAGGCGTTTCGCGGTTCGGGTGGTTCTCGGCGACCGACGTCGACCCGAGGCCCGGCTTGCATACCGCATGCCAACGAGGCAGCTTACCTGCGGGCGTCCTCGCAGGTCAAAACGCGTTCGCTCGGGCTAGCCGCCCGTCAGGTTGAGAACAAAGTTCGCGTCGGTCTCGTTAGGCACGTCCGGGGGCACCTGGACGGTCCCGTTGCCGCGGGCGTTCTGGTAGATCCCGGTACCTCCGACGATGGACAACGGCACTGCGTCACCGCGTACGAACAGGGCTGCGGTGTCGACCACGCCCTGGGTCACGATCTGGCCGCCGGCGAGGTTGAACGTGCCGTTGCACGCCGTCTGGCCAGACTTGTCGTTGCCGGTCAGCGTGGCGCAACTGCCGCTGGTCGTTCCTAAGAACATTCCACCGGGGCGGTCGAACAAGTCGCCGGCGAAGATGAATTGGTCACCCGGGCCCGGTCCGGGCCGGCCGAGGTCGGCCTGATATTGCACGGTGTCGTGCTCGAAGAGCGTAAGCGTCGTGTCGGCGGTCGCGGTCGGCGCCAGCGCCAGGGTGCCGAGGCTTGCCACAATTGCCGCCGCCGACAGTTTCGCGTACTTATTCATGCTTCCCCCTTATGCCCTGTATTAGCCGGAAATTACGCCTCACGAATCCCAGATGGGCCCGAATATCAGATTTACGCTGCTTGTTGCGTCGAGTTCTGCAACAGGGCTGTCATTTGCTCGGCCACAGCCCTGGTGCAGATCTGGGCGAACGCAAACATAGGGAAATGCCTGCCGAAACACGATCGCGACGGCGACGGCATCGCCTGCGAGTCGTAGACACGACTGTGCGGTCCCGAGGGCTTGAATACACTGCCCCGATCCTGGTGGTCGGTTGGATGTGGGCCACCACCCGGCGTCGGCCGAGCGGTCTGACACTCACCGGTGTCGCACTGGCCATCGCCGGAATCATGTTGGTGCTCAACGTTTTCAGCGGTGCCCACATCAATCTGATCGGCCTCGGCTGGGCCCTGGCCGCGGCCGTCTGCGCTGCCTGCTACTTCATGATGTCCGACGAGGTCGCTGCCGACGGCGACGGCTTGAACTCCATCACGCTCGCCACGGGCGGGTTGATCGTCGGCGCTGCCGCGGTCGCGGCACTCGGCGCCACCGGGCTGATGCCGTTTACCTTCACCACCAACGATGCCGTCGTCGCCGGATTTACGACGTCGTGGGTGGTGCCCGTCATCGCGCTGGCGCTGATCCCCACCGCGATCGCCTACACCATCGGCATCATGGGCATCGCCCGGCTGCGGCCGCGGTTCGCGTCGCTGGTCGGCCTTTCAGAGGTGATGTTCGCCGTGCTGGCCGCCTGGCTGCTGCTCGGTGAGGCCATCACGCCAATCCAGGCCGTCGGCGGTGTCGTGGTGCTTGGGGGGCTCGCGCTGGCCCGCCAGGGCGACCGCACCGACAAACTCACCGACGTGACCTGGCCTGACGGTCCCGTCAATGAGGCGCCATCCGGGCAAACGATTGGCAGCGGCTAAACCCGATATGTGAAGATGGCCGACGTGACGATGCTCCGTATGTCGGCCCGGTTGGCCGCAATCGCCTCGGCCCTGGTCTGCGCGGCTACGACCTTCGCCATCGCACCGTCGGCGACGGCCGATCCGTGCAGCGACATCAAGGTGATCTTTGCCCGCGGCACCAACGACGCGCCTGGCCTCGGAAACCCGGGCCAGGCTTTCACCGACGCGCTCAGCACGATGGTGGGCGGCCGCACGCTGACCTCCTATGCGGTCAACTACCCCGCTTCGTATGACTTCCTCCAGGCCCAAGACGGCGCGGCCGACGCCACCAACTACATTTCTGCCCTGACGCAGCAGTGCCCGTCGACCCGCATCGTGCTCGGCGGGTACTCGCAAGGCGCGGCGGTGGTCGACATGCTCGCCGGTATCCCGCCGCTCGGCAAAAAGGTCGGCGAGATTGGATCGGCACCCCCGCTGCCCGCGAGTCTCGTCCCCGCCATCGACGCGGTAGTGGTGTTCGGCAATCCTGCGACCAAGTTCAGCAACCCGATCACATCGTCCGTTTTCGGCGGCAAGGCGATCGACCTCTGCAAGGACGGTGATCCGATCTGCTCTCGCGGCCGGAACCCGTTCGCCCACAGCGATTACGTGAGCGCAGGCCTGACGCAACAGGCCGCAAACTTCGTCGCCGGCATAATTTAGCCAAACTCGGCGCTATCATTCGTTGTGCCATTGAATCGAATTCGCCGCTCGTTCATCGCCTCCGCATCGGCCGCTCTGGCGGCCTCCGCTACTGTTCTTCTAACGGCGGTGTCGCCCATGCCAATTGGTGACCTCGCGACCGCATCGGCCGACGACTGCCCCGACATCGAGGTGGTCTTCGCGCGCGGCACCAATGACGCGCCGGGCCTGGGAAACGTCGGCGGCGCGTTCGTCGACTCGCTGCGCGGGAAGGTCGGCGGCCGGTCAGTCGGGGCATACGCGGTCAATTACCCCGCCAGCTACGACTTCCTGGCGGCGGCCGATGGGGCCAACGACGCCAGCGGCCACATCCAGTACATGGTCAACACCTGCCCCAACACCCGGCTGGTGCTGGGCGGATACTCGCAGGGCGCGGCCGTGATCGACGTCATCAGCGCGGTACCGATGCCCGTCATCGGGTTCAACAGCCCGCTCCCGCCCGACGTGCCCGACCACGTCGCCGCCATCGCAGTGTTCGGCAACCCCTCGGCCAAGCTGGGCTTGCCGCTCACCGTGAGCCCGATATGGGGTGCCAGGTCCATCGACCTGTGCAACGGTGGAGACCCGATCTGCCAGACGGACGGCGAGAATGTGAACGCGCACCGCGCGTACGTTGGCGGCCCGACGAATCAGGCGGCCAACTTCGCGGCGGGCCTCCTGTAACCCTCGCTTCACGACTTAACGCCGAAGCCGTCAATACCTTCGCAAACCTTCGGCTAGCATCGCTTTGGTGATTCGTCGCCATCTCATCGCCGGGGTCGTCGTTGTGCTCGTCGCGGCCGCCCTGCTCGTCGCTCCCGCACTATCCCCGCAGATGACGCCGTCCGCGTCGGCCGCATGCCCCGCGGTCGAGGTCGTCTTCGCCCGCGGCCGTACGGAGCCGGCTGGCGTCGGCATCCTCGGCAACGCGTTCATCAGCGCCCTGCGTTCCAAAACCAAGAAGAACATCGGTGTCTACGCGGTGCGCTACCCCGCCGACAACGAGATCGACGTCGGTGCCAATGACATGAGCGCGCACGTCCAGTCCATGGCCAACAGTTGTCCGGACACGCGGCTGGTGCTCGGCGGCTACTCACTGGGCGCGGGGGTTACCGACGTGGTGCTCGCGGTGCCCTTCGAATTCTTCGGCTTCACAAATCCACTGCCAGGCGGCATGGATCAGCACATTGCCGCGGTCGCCCTGTTCGGCAACGGAAGTCAATGGGCGGGACCCATCACCAACTTCAACCCGATCTACCGCGACAGGACCATCGACCTGTGTCACGGCGCGGACCCTATCTGCAACCCGGCCGACCCGAACACCTGGCAAGACAACTGGCCCGCCCACCTCGCCAACGCGTACATCCAGGCAGGCATGCCCAACCAGGCCGCCGATTTCGTGGCGGGCCTGATCTAGTCGACGACCCGGAGTTCCCGGGTGACCTTGGTGCGCGCCGCGAGTTCATTGTCGGGTGGGTAGTCCACACCGACGAGCGTCAGGCCGTGCGGCGGCGCTGCTGCGAAGTCGCTTGAGCGATGTGTCGACATCAACAGTGTGGCGCACCAACCGGGTTCACGGCGGTGCTCGCCGACGGCCAGCAAGGCTCCGACCAATGAGCGCACCATCGACCAGCAGAACGCGTCGGCGGTGACGTGGGCGGTGATACGGTCGCCATCCTGTGACCAGTCCAGGCGCTGCAGGTCGCGAATGGTGGTGGCACCGTCACGGTGGCGACAGAACGCCGCGAAGTCGTGCAGCCCCAACAGATCTCGCGATGCGCCCGCCATGGCATCGACGTCCAGCGTGCGCGGCCACGCCGTCACGTAGCGAGTCTCTTGCGGCTCAACACCATACGGGGATGTCGATAGACGATATACGTAGTGCCGACGCAGCGCCGAGAAGCGTGCATCGAATCCCGGTGCGGCGCGGCCGATATCCAGTGCGCGTACATCTTGCGGTAGCAGCCTCGCGAGACGGCGGACCAGCGGCAGGAACTCCGGAGCCGCTTCGGCGGCGACATTGGACCCAGCGCCGGCTTCCTTCGACTTACGTGGGTAGGCGTTGGACAGCGCGTCGCCGGGTACGTCGACGTGCGCCACCTGACCCGTCGCATGCACGCCTGAATCAGTTCGTCCGGCCGCGCGCACCTGGACCGGCGTGCGGAATACCGTTGAGAGCGCCTCATCCAGCGTTCCGGCTACCGTGCGCTGCCGTGCCTGCGCCGCCCAGCCCGCGAAGTCGGTTCCGTCGTAGGCGATGTCGAGCCGAAGTCGAACCGGACGAGAGGAGGACAAAATAGAACACAGCCCGCCACCGGAATCGGCGGCGGACATGTTCAGAACTTCGTTACTTGGCGTCGTCGGCCTCAGGAGCCTCGGCATCGGCGACGTCGGCTTCGGCCTCAGCGGTCTGGGCCTCCTCGATGGCGGCGTCCTCGACCTTGACGTCCTCGACCGTCTCTTCAGCCGGTGCTTCTTCGGCCACAGCCTCTTCGACAGCCGTTGTCTCCTCGGCCAAGGCCTCGTCAGGAGCCGGAGCCGCCTTCGCGGGCGCGGCCTTCTTCGACGCCGCCGCGCGACGCGCGCGGTTGGCCTCGTCGGTCACCGTCTTCTCCCGCACCAGTTCGATGACGGCCATCGGGGCGTTGTCGCCCTTGCGCGCCTCCACCTTGATGATGCGGGTGTAGCCACCGTTGCGATCCGAGAAGAACGGACCGATCTCGGCGAACAGCGTGTGCACCACATCCTTGTCGCGGATCTTCTTCATCACCTCACGCCGGTTGTGCAGCGTGCCCTTCTTGGCGTGGGTGATCAGCTTCTCCGCATAGGGCCGCAACGCCCGCGCCTTGGGCTCGGTCGTCTTGATCCGGCCGTGCTCGA
>JAVXWV010000255.1:0-7932 GCA_032230775.1 Mycobacterium sp.
ACTGCAGGCATCAGCATCAGGATCACCCCGCCGAGCGGGATGCCGATGCCCATCTGCAGCATGCGCGCGCCCACAACGCCTGCGCCCAAGGCAATTCCGTACGAGCGGGCGACCAAGGCGCCCGTCAGGAGCACCCATCCGACGCCGAACCCGATGCCAAGCGCCGCCGTGAGCACCCAAGTGCGCGCGGGCATGTCGGCGAACGCGTCGGACTCCCGCAGATAGAGCAGGAACAGGAACGGGAAGCCGAGCGCGGCGACCGTGACGAGCGCGGCCGGCAGCCGCAGCACCGCGAACGCGACCAGCACTATGAGCACCACTGCGAGCCCGAACCGGAACACGGTGCGCGACCGTGGCGGCAGGTGCGGGAACAGCGAACTCGCCAACGACGGCTGCAGCAGGTGTTCGCCTGGGGCGGCACCGAAGTCGCGGATGCGCAGCCAGTCGGGGCCTTCCCCGCGCCGGGGAGTGAGGTGACACCCGCACAGGCCGCAGTACTCGCCCGCCGGGACGTCGGTCTCACACACCCGGCATTCCGCGGTGGGAACTTGCTCGTGGTTGGTTTCGGATCCGGTGCTCATCGTCTGGCCTTCTGAAGTACGAGAACGTTGCGGACCAGGTTGTCCACGTCGGGCGTGCCAAGACCGGTGACCATGTCGTAGCCGGGCCCGGCGTCGGCGACCGCATTGCCTCCGAGGGTGATGTCACGGAAGCCCGGCAGCGGCGCGCCCGCGGCGATGCGGTACAGCGTCGGGTTCAGGTCGCCGAGTTCCCGGCCGCCGTTGCTGATCAGGTACTGGTTCATCACCGCCGCCATCCCCGCCCAGATCGGGGCGGACTGGGAGGTGCCGCCGCCCACCACCTCTTGCTGGTTCAACACGATCCGCACACCGGTGAACGGGTCGGCGACCGCGGCGACATCAGGGGTCAACCGTCGGCCAGGATCTTGGTCGGGCGCGACGCCCCGCTGCCACTCGGGACGATCGAACAACGAGGACACGCCGCCGCCCGTCCCCTGCGACAGCGGAACGTCGAACCATGTCTGCTCGGCCAGCCACACGCCGTTCGCATCGGTGGACAGCGTGGTGCCGCCGACATCGGTCATCTCCGGCAGCGACGCGACCGAATCCAGCCCGATGTCCGCAGGGCCGGGCGGTGACGACCAATCCTGGCCGCCCCTGCATTCCAGTCCTGCGAGGTCGCCGCTGGCATTGAACGCAGACGTGCCGTGCGACTGGGCGGTCTTCAGGGCCGACCGGACCGGCTCCAGATCCGCTGCGGTATGCAGTTTGTCGCAGCCCCAGCCGACCGAAAAACTCCACACCGCACCGGGAAACTGACGGTCCGCCGAGTCGAACATCTGCGCAATCTTCTCGAAGGCGCCGTCGCCCTCGACCGTTGGACGCGCATTGATGACCACTTTCGCGGCGTCAGGCGCGATGGCGTGAGCGACCTCGAGATCCATCGTCGTCTCGCCGTGCGGTTCGCTCGGTTGACCGCCCACCAGGGTCGGGGTGAACTTCGGCAATCGGTACATGGTGGCGAACGTGTCGAGGTCGGCCTGGTCGAAGCCGTCGAAGGCGAAGAACACGATCGTGGTTCCCTTGCCGGTGAAGCCGGCGTCGGCCAACTTTCCGAGGTTGTATGTGTTGCGCAGCGCCGCAGGCGTCAGGCCCTTGTCCGGCACGTCGAGGGGAATGAAGTCAGGACGATTCGTGCGATGTGGCGTGTAGCCGAGGATCCGGCCCAGCTCGGCGACCTCACCACGCAGCGGCTCTGGGATCTGCGGCTGCTGCGGCGACGCGTAAAACACCTGCCCGCGCATGCCCCGGTAGTCGTGCACCTCAACGCCGAACGCACTGGAAACCTCCTCGGCGGCGCCTTCGACGATCGCCCAGTCCTCGCCCGGCTTCCAGCGCACCACCAGCCCGTTGTTGTCGGCCCAGCCGAACAGCGCTTCGGGGCGGACCGCGCCGCGCAACGCGGCGGTCAGCTGGGTGTTGGCGCGATGCGACGGCCCGAGATCGGTCGAGCTAGCGAGCAGGTAGGAGTACGGACCCGCGATCGTGCCGTCCCCGTCGGGATTCGATGCCGGATGCAGGTCGGAGACGAGCACCGCCAGCGCAGCGCCTACCAGCGCCAGCACGCCTAGACGCCGGGCTACCACACTCGCCAGCGTACGTCCGAGCTGGCCTGACGTGATTCTAGTGATCGCCAGGGATCGCGGTCGGCGCAGGCGGCGCCTTCACCGGGGGCGTGAACAGGTTGCCGCCGGTCGGGTTGATCGACTTCTCCGTCGGCGCAACCGTCGGCGCCGACGTGGCAGGCGCCGAGGTTGTCGTCGTGGTCGTTGTCGTCGACGTCTCCGGCGCCTTTTGTTCTTCCTTGGCGCACGAGGCGGTCAAGCCCACCATCGTCACAACCGCGGCACCACCGACAAGCGCCGCGACACGGCGAGCCATCCGACCCATGATTTTTTCCTATCTACCCGGACCTGTGCCAGCTGTTTTGAAGATCAATCTGGCAACGGAACCCTAATCCACCGTTCTACCAGGCGCACAGCGACTGTGCAGGTGGCCTCCACCCGACGATTGAAATCCGCCGGCACGGGCTACCCGCCGATGTCGCTCGTATCGCCGTGCCCGCGAGGTGGTCGCCGTGTACCAACAGGTTCTCGATCCGGTTGCGCATTCCCTGACGTGGAGCTCGCTTGTCGCTTCGCTGCCACTGCTTTCGCTGTTCGTGATGCTGGGGGTGCTGCGCGTGACGGCATGGGTGGCGTCGCTGGTGTCGCTGGCCCTGGCGGTCGTCCTCGCGGTCCTGGTGTACGGGATGCCGTTCGGTCAGACCCTGCTTGCCGGGACCGAGGGCGCCGCCTTCGGGTTCTTCCCGATCCTGTGGATCGTGATCAACGCGATCTGGGTCTATCAAATGACCGTCGAGACAGGGCATTTCGACGTGCTGCGGCGCTCGTTCGCGCGGGTCAGCGACGACCAGCGGGTGCAAGCGGTCATCATCGCGTTCTCTTTCGGCGCGCTGCTGGAGGCGCTGGCCGGGTTCGGCACACCGGTCGCGGTGACCTCGGTGATGCTGATGGCCCTCGGATTCCGACCGCTCAAGGCGGCGGCGCTCGCGCTGACCGCCAACACCGCGCCCGTCGCGTTCGGGGCGATGGCCACCCCGATCCTGACGCTGGGCAAGGTGACAGGGCTGCCGAGCGACACACTCGGCGCGATGGTGGGCAGGCAGACCCCGCTGCTGGCACTGTTCGTGCCGCTGGCGCTGGTCGCGATCGTCGACGGTTGGCGCGGCATCAGGGAAACCTGGCCGGTGGCGCTGGTCTGCGGACTCGTCTTCGCGGTCGCGCAGTACGCGACCTCCAACTTCGTCTCGGTGCCGCTGGCCGACGTGGTCGCATCCCTGCTCTCGGCCGCCGCGGTGGTCGCGATGGTGCGCGTCGCCCGTCCGCGCAGCGAGCAGCCACCCGCGGTCATCGCAGGCGGCGCGGCGGACGAGCCGGCACCTGAGTTCGCGCAGCGCGTGAACGCCTCACAGCCGAACCCCGACGACCGGGCGGAGGTCGCCCGCGCTTACGCCCCCTACGCGATCATCATCGTGGTTTTCGTGATCTGTCAGATCACCCCGGTCAAGAATCTGCTCGACAAGGCGACCCTCAAGTTCCACTGGCCGGGGCTGCAGATCGTGAGCCCCAAAGGGAAGCCCGTTGCGCTGACCGAGTTCACGCTGAACCTGCTCACCACGCCGGGCACCCAGATGCTCATCGCGGGTGCGTTGACGATGGTCGTTCTCAAGTTGTCGGCGCCTCGTGCGCTGAAGGCCTACGGCGCCACACTGTTCCAGCTGCGGTTCGCGATCGTGACCGTGATGGTGGTGCTGGCGTTGGCGTTCGTGATGAACCTGTCGGGGCAGACGATCACGCTCGGCACGTGGATGGCCGGTGCAGGCGGGGCGTTCGCGCTGCTGTCGCCGGTGCTCGGCTGGCTCGGCGTCGCGGTCACCGGTTCCGATACGTCGTCGAACTCGCTGTTCGGCGCCCTTCAGGTGACGGCGGCCAATCAAGCCGGGCTGTCCGATGTGCTGATGGCCGCGTCCAACAGCTCTGGCGGAGTGCTCGGCAAGATGATCTCGCCGCAGAACCTGGCCATCGCGGCGGCCGCCGTCGGCATGAACGGCAAGGAAGGCGACATCTTCCGCCGCGTCGTGGTGTGGAGCATGGTGTTCCTGGCGGTGCTGTCCGTGCTGTCGGCCCTGCAGTCGTCTGTGCTGTCCTGGATGGTGCCCTGAGCGGTCTACGGAACCGGCTGGCGAACAGGCTATTTCGAGTTCGCCTTGACCGCGGTAAGCGCCTCGGCAAGCGTCGGATACAGCTCGAAGATTTGGTCGAGGCCGGTCAGCTCTATCGGTCGGCTGGTCGACGCGCTGTTCGCGACGACCGCAAAATGCGCGGACTGGCTGACGGTGGTGTGCGTCGCCACGAGGGCCTGAAGACCGGCCGAGGCAAGGAACCCCACTTCGGACAGGTCGATCACCAATCCCGTCGGCCTGGGTATCAGCGCCTCATCGATGGCGGCCTCCAGTGCAGACACCGTGGCCAGGTCGATGTCACCACCTACCTTTAGCACCGCGATCCCGTCCTGGTAGGCGATCGCGGTCGCGATCCCATCCTGGTCTGACAACGCTCGTCCTCCGTCTGACGCCCTGGTGGGCATTCGCAGAGCCTAGCCTTCAATCGCCGTTGGATATTGGTTACTTCGACGCTTCCGCGCCCCACGCTGCGACTAGTGTCGGCACAGGACTCGTGCCATCTCACCGGCGCGCGAGTGGAGTTGGGAGGCCGCATGTCTGAATCGTCGACAGATTTCGCCAGCACCGCTGCCAAGCTTGTGGGCCAGGATCTGCTGCCCCAGCTCGTCCAGCATCTGCGGCAGAACCGCACCGGTCTGCGGGAGGAGTGGGCCCGCCGGATCACCGAGGCCGAGCTGCTTACCGCGATGTCGCCCGAGGAGATCTTCTCCGAGGCAACCACGGTCTACGACAGCTACGTCGAGGTGCTGGAGACCGGTAGCGTCGAGGCGCTGCAGGACTACGCGCGCGACCTGTCCGAGCGGATCATCCCTCGGGGTGTGGAAACCGACGAGGTGGTCGGGATCGTGCTGCTTCTGCGCGACGTGCTGGCCCGGTCGCTGTTCGAGAAGTACCAGACCGACTTCGACCTGCTGAACCGAGTGCTCGATGCCTACGAGCCCGCCGCCAACCGCATTGCGAACACTGTTGCCGTGGGCTTCGTGCAGGAACGCGAGCGCATTATTCGTCAGCAGCAGGAGGCCATCCGCGAGCTGTCCACACCCGTACTCCAGGTCCGTGAACAGCTGCTGATTCTGCCGATCATCGGCGTCCTGGACAGCCAGCGCGCCCGTCAGGTCACCGAGCAACTCCTGCGCGCTATCCGCGCCAACCGCGCCAAGGTGGTCGTCATCGATATCACCGGTGTGCCGACGATCGACTCCACCGTGGCGAACCACCTGGTGCAGACGGTCGACGCGTCGGGCCTGATGGGTGCGAGCGTGATCATCACCGGTCTGTCGTCGGATATCGCGCTGACCCTGGTGACGATCGGGCTCGATCTGTCGAAGATGAACGCCGTCGGCGACCTGCAGGGCGGCATCGAAGAGGCCGAGCGGCTGCTCGGCTACGAAGTGTCCCGCACCGGCGAACCCAACGGCTGACCACCGCTGCCGCGGCCTTCTCATGCCAGTACCCATCCTGAAGCAGGGCACCATCCTCATCGCCTCGGTGCAGGCCGCGCTCACCGACTCCGACGCCGAGCGGCTGCGCCACGATCTGATGGAGCGCGTCAGCCGCTACCGTGCGCACGGGATCATTGTCGACGTCACCGCGATCGACGTGATGGATTCGTTCGCCGCCAGGTCAATACGCACGATCGCCCACATGACCCGGCTGCGCGGCGCGGATACGGTGATCGTCGGGCTGCAGCCGGAGGTGGCTTTCGCGATGGTCCAACTCGGGCTGATGTTCGACGACATGTACACGGCGTTGGACCTCGAAGAGGGACTTGCACTGCTCAACCGGCAACTGGAATCGCGTAAGCCGACGGTCGGGCGTGACGGTGCCGACTGATTTCGTGGTTGACGTCAACGACTCCGACGACATCGTCGCTGCCCGCCAAGCCGGGCACGAACTGGCCCGACAGCTCGGCTTCTCGCTGACCGACGTCACGATGATCGCAACCGCGATCTCCGAGGTCGCCAGAAACATCACGAGCTACGCCGGGCGGGGCGAGGTGCGAGTGGGTCTTCAGTATCGCGACGGCCGACAGGCGCTTGTGGTCCGCGCCGAAGACGACGGCCCCGGCATCGCCGACATCGAGCGCGCACTCGAGGACGGCTATTCCACCGGCCGCGGGCTGGGTCTTGGACTCCCCGGCGCGCGGCGGTTGATGGATCGGTTGATCGTCGAGTCGGCGCCCGGTAAAGGCACGGTCGTCGAGATGTGGAAGTGGATCCCCACCAATGCGTAGGCAGGGCTGGATCGGACCGATCGAGTGGGCCGCGGCGCGTCGCCCCCTACCCGGCGAGGAGGTGTGCGGCGACTTTCCGATCGCGGTCGACGTGAGCGGCACCGCAGCGCTGTTCGGTGTTGTCGACGGCCTTGGTCACGGTTTTGCGGCCGAGACCGCGGCCCTGCGCGCCGCGGAGGTAGTGGACCGTTGCCGCACCGAGCCCCCCGACGTGCTGCTGCAGCTGTGCCATCGCGGTCTGGCCGACACCCGTGGGGCGGCAATGACATTGGCCCGGATCGACCTCGAGACCGACACGCTGAGCTGGATCGGAATCGGCAACGTCACCGCTGACCTTGCCGCCAAAACCCCTGGCGGTGTTCGGATCCGGGCGTCTGCCCTGCTGGCCGGCGGCATCGTCGGCTACCGCATCCCCCATGTACTGGCCACACGCCAGGTTTCGATCGGTCCCGGCGACCTCCTCGTCATCGCGACCGACGGCATCCTCGAAAACCACCTTGCCGACATCGATTTCGCCTTGCCCGCCATGGCGATCGCCGAACACATCCTCAATGCGTACAGCAGGGAATCCGATGATGCGCTTGTGCTCGCCGCGCGTCACCGGGGCGCCTCATCGTGACCGGTTCTGCGGACTTCCACGCCCAGTACGCCGCGGCGCTGCAGGCGTATGCCGCGGCGCAGGGCGAGGACACCCTTGCCGTAGGTCACGACCTGGGACGCCGGGCGCTCCAGGAACAGATCAGCATGCTGGAGATCGTCGAGAACCACTCCCGCCTGGTCGACGCGCCGGACTCAAGGATCGATACCGTTGTCGCACTGCGGTTTCTCCTACAGACGCTTGCGGCGCTGGACGTGGTGACGCGCGGATTCCTCGACGGCACAAAGCGATACGAACAGCAGCGGGCACGCGCCGAGGATCTCGCCGACCGTGACGAGTTCCGCACCGCGCTGGTGAATTCACTGCAGGAGGGCTTCTTCGTCGCGGACCGCAGTGGGGCGGTCATCGAGGTCAACGAGGCGTTCGCCGACATCACCGGCTACGGCGCCGACGGCGTTCCCTATACGTGGCCCTACCCGTGGATGGCACAAGACAAGGATGCGAGGGAGCGATCGGCCCGGCTGGTCGCGGAGGGCACGCTGGAGGCTGAGGCGCCGATACGGCACCGCGACGGCCACCTTGTGTGGGTGGCGACGAGCGTCAACGCAGTCACGTCGCCGAGCACTGAAGGGGACGGAGGGGACAGCGGAGGCACTTACGTCGGCACCATTCGCGACGTCACTGCCGCTCGGTCCGCCGCCGAACGGGAGCGGGCCGTCGCCCACCTCGCCACCGCCGTCACCCTGGCCAGGAACGTCGGCGACGTGCTGTCGAC
>JAVXWV010000316.1:0-2745 GCA_032230775.1 Mycobacterium sp.
GCGGCATGTACCGCAATCAGTGCTGGTTCCCGTACTCCGGCAACAATGTGTTGCTGTGCTGGGGGATTCACGGTCAGATGATCTACGTCAACCGCGCCGCCCACCTGGTAGCGGCCAAGCTGTCGAGCTGGCCACTGCCTCAGGACGCGACCAAACTGTTCCCCACCATCGCGGCCTTCGACGAGATCGCCGCCACCTTGTCGTGAGGCGTAGGTTCGGTTGATGCCTGACCGTACCGCCGCCCTCCGCGCTGCCGTAGAGCACGCCGAGGCGTTTCTCGCGACGCTCGACGATCGACCCGTCGCCGCCAGTGCCGACGCCGCGGCCATCGGCAATTCCCTCGGCGGGCCGCTGCCCGAGTTCGGCGAGGACCCGGCCACGGTGATCGACGCGCTGGCCACAGGCGCAGAACCGGGCGTCGTCGCGACCGCTGGCCCGCGCCACTTCGGCTTCGTCATCGGCGGGGCCCTGCCAGCCGCGCTCGCCGCAGACTGGCTGGTGTCGGCCTGGGACCAGAACGCCGCCTTCCATTCCCTCTCCCCCGCTGCGGCCGCCATCGAGGAGATCACGTCGGCCTGGACGCTCGAGTTGCTGGGCTTGCCGGACACGGCGAGCGTCGGATTTGTCACAGGGGGCCAAGGCGCCAACACCACGTGTCTGGCCGCTGCGCGGCAGGCCGTCTTGGCACGTGCGGGCTGGGATGTGGAGGGCGACGGGCTGATTGGCGCACCGGCCGTCCGCGTCCTGTGCGGCGAACAGGCGCACGCGACGATCTTCACGTCGCTGCGGTTGCTTGGCCTTGGCGCGGAGACGGCGATCCGGATACCGGTCGACGCGCAGGGTCGCATGGACCCCTATGCACTCGTAAAGGCGTTGGGCGCCAACGAAGGACCGACGATCGTGTGCGCACAGGCGGGCAACGTGGCCACCGGTGCGTTCGACGCCTTCGAGCCGATCGCCGACGCCTGTGCCGCCCACGAGGCCTGGCTGCACGTCGACGGGGCGTTCGGACTGTGGGCGGCCGCCGCACCGGCCACCCGTCACCTCACCGCAAGGGTCGAGCGGGCCGACTCGTGGGCCGTCGACGCACACAAATGGCTGAATGTGCCATACGACGCCGCGATGGCGATCGTCGTCGACCCGAACGCTCACCTCGCTGCGATGAGTCTGGCCGGCCCTTACCTTGTGGCCGATCCTGGGCAGCGCGACAGCACGAACTACGTGCCGGAGAGTTCGCGGCGTGCCCGGGCGGTCCCGATCTACGCGGCAATCCGCTCGCTCGGCCGTGTGGGGGTTGCCGAGATGATCGAGCGCAACTGCGCGCAGGCGCGACGAATGGCCAAGCGGCTGGCCGACATTCCTGGCGCGGTCGTACTCAACGACGTCGTCCTCAATCAGGTGCTGGTCCGCCTGCCCGGAGGCGACGACGCCAACCGCGCCGCCGTCGCCGCGATTCAGCGCGACGGAACGTGCTGGCTGGGCGGAACCACCTGGAACGGCGAGTACGTGGTGCGTGTGTCGATCTCGAACTGGGCGACGACGGATGCGGACATCGACCGCTCAGCCGCCGCGATCGCCGTAGCGGTCACGGCGTAGCCTCTGCCGCTACCGGGGTTGATTCGGTACGCCAGGGAACAACTGCCCAGTTGGTCCCGACGTCACGTAGCCGCCCAGTTTCGTCGCGAGATGGGGCGCAAAGACCGCGCCGTAGAGCACGTTCCCGACGACGATCACCGCGACGATCGATAGGATCGCCGATTGCAAGCGGGTCTTCGACATCTTGTCCGACCACATCTCGATGACATTCCGGCCTTGCGAGTCCGTCCGTCCGAGCAGGTACGTGAAGACCATCATCTGTATGCCCATCGCGATGGCGTCATAGATCGGGTATTGGTGCAGAGTCCCCTCGAACAGTCCCAGCCCGGGAATCACATAGGCGTAGTGGAAGACTCCGAGCCTGGCGCCGAGGCCGGCATTGAACAGCAGCGCCCAGCAGAAGCCGACGAAAAATCCGACGATTAGAAGCGTGATTGGCCTGCGCCAGTTGAAACGTGCGCTCAGCCGTCGCCCGCACGCGGCGCCGATCACCGCAGGCAGGCAGAAGTAGCCGATGTACCCCAGGGGCACCGACGATGGCAGCCCACCCCACGTCATGTTCAGTGGCCACCAAGACCGCATGCGGGGAAGTGCGGGTGGGAATTGTGCGTACATCGCCCAGTCGTAGGGGGCCTCGATCCACGAGAACGAAATCGCCGAGATGCAGAGCAGCAGAAGCGGATGCAGACGTCCCCGCCGAATGCTCAGAACGATCCCGACGATGAGGAAAACGATGCCGCTGGTCCAGCCGAAGGCGACGGAACCGGTCAGCAGCGGCGTCAACTCGGTGTTCATCAGTCACGCTCGTCGGTTGACAGTCCCCGGGCCTCGGGGTCGAAGTAGATGACCAGTCCGAAGATCAGGGCGATCAGCCCGAACAGAGTGCCGAGCATGATGAGTTGGCCCACGAACACGCCCCTTCCGCGGAGGTGCAAACACTGTTAATAGTGGACACT
The DNA here is from genome assembly GCA_032230775.1 of Mycobacterium sp. Taxonomy (GTDB): domain Bacteria; phylum Actinomycetota; class Actinomycetes; order Mycobacteriales; family Mycobacteriaceae; genus Mycobacterium. The sequence continues at coordinate 2,553 of JAVXWV010000316.1, forward strand.
ATTCTAAAGGCAGGGTCAAGTCCGACTAACGTGTGGCATTTACCGCTAAGGGCGGTCGAAGGAGTGAGTAGCCGTGCCCCAGTCACGTTCGCCAAAGAGGCATGCTGCGGCAGAGGCATCGGTCCAGGCCACCCGCAGGCCCCGCGGCGAGCCGCGGCGGCTTCTGCTCGATGCCGCCCGCGAATTGTTCGCC
>JAVXWV010000322.1:0-5722 GCA_032230775.1 Mycobacterium sp.
GCTCAGGAGGAGGCGACGCTGCACATTGCGGACCCGTCGCTCGGCGGGTTTGAACAGTTCGGTGTCCACTCCCAGCGGCACCACCTGCAGCTGGGACGGCGACACCGCGAAGTCCTCGGCGATGTCGGCGGCCGACGTCGATGAGACGGTCAACAGCTCCGGAATCTGGCGGGCGACGTCCTTCTGCATCTCCGCGAAGCCGTACCAGCGCCGGACCAACGGCTTTCGCCACCACCGCGCGGCGGCAACGTCAAGCACACGGTCGCGTGTGATCGGATGGTGGACGGTCGCCACCACCGGCAGGCCGAGGCCGGCGATCGTCAGCAGGCCCGTGCCAAGGCTCTGGTTGTCGTGGACGACGTCGAAGTCGTCGCGGCGCTCGGCCAGCAGCCGGGCTGCACGCATCGTGAACGTGCGCGGTTCCGGGAAGCCGGCCGTCCACGTCGTCAGCAGTTCGAGCATGTCGATGCGGTCACGGATCTCGCTGGGCCGCGGAATGCGGAAGGGGTCCGGCTCGCGGTACAGGTCGAGGCTGGGCACCTTGGTCAGCCGCACCCGCGGGTCGAGCACCTCGGGGTAGGGCTGGCCGGAGAACACCTCGACGTCGTGGCCGAGTTCGACGAGCCCGCGGGACAGATGGCGGACGTAGACCCCCTGCCCGCCGCAATGGGTCTTGCTCCGATAGGACAACAACGCGATGCGCATGGTCAGCTCACGACACTGCGCAGTAGTCGGAACATCCAGGGCCGGTGAGCTGGACAAATCGTGTCACGCAAAAACTCCGAACCCTCTGGACATGTGTCCAGACTATAGTTTGACGTGCTAGCGGACGCAACGCGGCCACTCTCCTCTGACTATCACAGTCGGAGCCAGGCGTCTTGTTCGGCATGTCGATTCCAAATAGCCGAACAGGGGTATTCGAATGTCATGAGTACACACATCGAAGCCCGTTTCGAGATCGCCAGCTGGGACGAGACACCGTTCGAGGGCGGCGATGACGCGACGAAACTGACCGAGGCGCTGGTGTCGAAGCGCTATGAGGGCGACATCGAGGGCACCTCCACGACGAAGTGGCTAATGGCCTACGCAGCCGACAAGAGTGCGCAGTTTGTCGGCGTCGAGCACATCACGGGCACGATCGGCGGCAAGAAGGGGAGCATTGTGCTGCTTCACGAGGGTGGGTACCGCGACGGCGTCGCGTCTGGCCAACTGAGTGTCGCGTCCGGCACGAGAGAGTTGGCGAATGTGGCAGGCTCCGGAAAATTTCTGGCCGATCCAGCCGGTTCGATGACGCTCGATCTCGACGGTGCCTGATAGCGCTATTGCGGCGGGAACCCGCCGGTGGCCACCGGACCCCACCGGCGAGGAGTGACGCGGATCAGGCACTTGCCCTGGTCGGCCATCGCCTGCCTGTACTCCGCCCAGTCGGGGTGCTCGCCTGCGATGGACCGGTAGTAGTCGACCAGCGCCTCAACGGCGTCGGGCAGGTCGATCACCTCAGCGTCGCCATCGACCTGTACGTAGGCATCGTTGAATTCGTCGGAGAGCACCATGACGCTGGCGCGTGGCGTGCGGCGGATATTGGCCGCTTTGGCGCGCTGTGGATAGCTGGCGATCACGATGCGGCCTGCGTTGTCGACCCCAGCCGAGACCGGGGAACTCTGCAGCGAGCCGTCCGCTCGAAATGTGGTGAGCACCATGCGATGTCGCGGCCGGATGAACTCCAAGAGGTCGGGCAGGCTGACCGCGTCAGCGGTCGCGTATTTTCTGGCCATCCAGCAACCCTAGCGACGCAGCGATGACGGGTGCGTTCGAGAAACTGGTCTCGCTGCTCGATTATCCGATGTTCATCGTCACCACCCGCGTCGACGATCAGTCGGCCGGCTGTCTGGTGGGGTTTACCAGTCAGGTCAGCATTCGCCCGCCCCGTTTCCTGGTGGGACTGTCGAAACGCAATCACACCTTCCGGGTGGCCGAAGGCGCCACGTATCTGGCGGTCCACCTAATCGAGCGGCGACACAGCGAGCTCGCCCGCTTGTTCGGCGGCGAGACGGGCGACGAAGTAGACAAATTTGCGCGATGCGCATGGCGCTCGGGCCCGAACGAGATGCCAATCCTCGACGGCGCGCCAGGGTGGTTCGTCGGTGAGGTGCTGAGCCGCTACGACCTAGGCGATCACGTCGGCTTCCTGCTCGAGCCTGTCGACGGCAGTGCGCCGGACAAGTTCGAGCAGCTCGTCACCTTCTCCGATGTCCGGGATCTTGATCCGGGTCACGATGCGTAGCCGTCGACCACTCCTGTGGATGACTTTCGTCACGTGTCAGTATGTTTCGGTATGATTCGAACATGAGTTCGATTAGAGAAAAAACAATCGCTGCACTCGATGCCGCAGAAGCGAGCTACCGGAAACTTGCCGCGCTTCCTTTGGAAGCACTGACTCGCCCCGACAAGCAGGCACTCCTCAATCGGCTTGAGGAGCTCGACAAGAAGATGACGGCCCTGGATCGCAGATTGATCGGGCAGATGGTCACCGAAGGCGACCCCGCCCTGTTCGGCGGGGCGGCGTGGGCAGATGTGCTGTCCAGACGGCTGCGGATCTCGCGCGGCGAAGCGCAGCGACGAATAACCGAGGCGCGTAGCGCCTAGTTGACATCACACCTAGTCCGTCTTCCGCTTGAGCATCCATGCCGGGATCCAGTGGGTCACGGACTTGCGCCGTGCCCCGTACGCGATCTCGTAGGTGACCAAGCCCCACCAGTTGCCCTGCTCGCAGATGCCCCAGCAGGTGAGCCGACCGTCGACGACCGAGTGCATCTGGAGTCCGGCCGGGTTGTAGCCGCCGGCACGATGCGGCTCGCGCGGAAACAGCGCGGCGAGGTCGATGAGCACCGCGACCGGCGGATCCACCCGGCGGAACGCCTGCTGCACGGGCTGCCCGTTGTAGCCGATCGACTGCAGCTCACCCACTATTCGATCATACGTTCGAATAGGTTGCCGGCTAGCCACTCGTGTGGCTTTTAGGGGGATCGTCCGTCTATAGCGGACGATGAAGGGAAGGAGCGCGTACTGACGCTTTCCACTTTCAACCTATAGCGCACCGGGGGGCTTGCGGCAAGACCCCGGTCGTGCCGCACAATCGCTGGCCGAGGCCAGAAGTGCGAAGACGGGGGCACATGTCAGCTCAGGGGTACGACGAGGAATTGCGGTCCGAGCGCAACTACGTGACCGGGCTCTACGCGCGGCTCGACGCCGAGCGCGCGCGTGTGAGGGGTCGGTACCGCGCGGCATTGCGGGGCCCTATCGACCTCCAGGATGGCGGGACACTCGTGGATCGCGATGCCGCGGTGCGGGCGCTGGGCAAGACGATCAGGCGACTGGACGTGGCGGACGACGGGCTGTGTTTCGGACGGTTGGACACCGTCTCGGGCGAACATTTGTACATCGGCCGGATCGGCCTCTTCGACGAGGAAAACGACCACGAAACACTGTTGCTCGATTGGCGGGCACCGGCGTCGCGCGCGTTCTACGTCGCCACCGCCGCAAGCCCGGAAGACATGCGCAGGCGCCGCCAGTTCCACACCCGCGGGCGTCAAGTGGTCGACTTCACCGACGAAGTCCTCGGCCGCCCCGGTGTCGGCGAGCGCGGGGACGACGCTTTGCTTGCGGCGGTCAACGCTCCGCGCGGCGACGGAATGCGCGACATCGTGGCGACGATCCAGGCCGAACAAGACGAGATCATCCGCCTCGATCACCCAGGGGTGCTGGTGATCGAGGGTGGCCCAGGCACCGGGAAGACCGTGGTGGCATTGCACCGCGTCGCTTATCTGCTCTACACGCAGCGTGAGCGGATGGAGCGCCATGGTGTGCTCGTGGTCGGGCCGAACCCGGCGTTCCTGACCCACATCAGCCGGGTTCTGCCGTCCCTGGGCGAGTCCAACGTGGTGTTCATGACCACCGGCGACCTCGTGCCCGGTTTGAGCGTCACCGCCGAGGACATCCCGGACGTCGCGCGGCTCAAGGGTTCGCTGAAGATGCTGGAAGTGCTCGCGGCGGCGGTTGCCGATCGACAGCGGCTGCCGGAGAGTCCGCTGACGATCGAACTGACGGACGTCACGGTGCGGATCGATGCCGAGACCGCACAGTGGGCCATCCAGGAGGCGCGCGCCGGCCGCCTGCCGCACAACGAGGCCCGCGCGCTGTTCCGCGAGATCGTCACGTATGTGCTCACCGAACGGGCGATAGCGCGGATCGGCCGCGGCTGGTTGACCCGAGAGAACCGCGAAGCATGGGAGCAGCTTCGCGCGGACCTGATCACCGAGCTCGCGGACAACGACAAGTTCACCGCCGCGCTCGACGAACTGTGGCCGATCCTGACGCCGGAAACTCTGTTGGCACAGCTGTACACATCGCAGGAACGCCTGCGCGCGGCGGGCGCCGACCCGACGCTGTGGCGCGCCGACGGCGAAGCCTGGACCGTTTCGGACGTGCCGCTGCTCGACGAATTGGTCGACCTGCTGGGCCGCGACAAGGCCGCCGACCAGACCGCCGAGCGGGAACGCAAGGCCGAGGCCGAATACGCCGCAGGCGTGCTGGACAACATGATCAGCCGCGAGGACCTGATGGACGACGAGGACCACCTGCTCGCCCAGGACCTGCTGTATGCGGAGGATCTCGCTGAACGATTCGAAGAGCGCGACCACCGGGAACTCGCCGAACGCGCCGCCGCGGACCGCGACTGGACTTACCGGCACGTCGTTGTCGACGAGGCCCAAGAACTGTCCGAGATGGACTGGCGAGTGCTGATGCGGCGCTGTCCGCACCGATCCTTCACGGTGGTCGGCGATCTGGCACAACGCCGGTCGGTGGCCGGAGCGACATCGTGGGACACGATGATGGAGCCGTACGTGCCCGACCGCTGGGTCTACCGGTCGCTGTCGGTGAACTACCGCACCCCCGCGGAGATCATGACTGTCGCCGCAGCGCTGCTCGCCGACTTCGCGCCAGGGGTCCAGCCACCGGAGTCGGTCCGTGCGTGCGGCGTCCAGCCATGGTCCAAGCGGGTCACCGTGGACGAAATGCCCACTGCCATCGAGGAATTCGTCCGGGATGAAGCCGCACGCGTTGGTACCAGCGTCGTGATCGGGCCACCGGGCGTGCCGGGCGCGGTGCTGGCGTCGGAGACGAAGGGCCTCGAGTTCGACGCTGTTCTGGTGGTCGAACCGGAACGGATCATCGCCGATGGCCCACGCGGCGCGGCCGAGCTCTACGTCGCACTCACCCGCGCCACGCAACGCCTCGGCGTCCTGCACCACGGCCCATTGCCGCAGGCGCTGAACGGGCTCGCCGAAACCGGGACACCCGCCAAGGCCGGGGATCAAATGTCGGCGTAGCTATCAGCCGTTCTACGCTGTGATTGTCATGTACATACCCCGACAGTTCGCCCTATCCGACGAGGAAACCGAGGCCGCACTGGCCCAGGCCGGCTTCGCTCAACTCGTCACCCACGAGTCGTCAGGATTCATCGTCACGCCGCTGCCCCTTATCTACGATGGGCATTCGCTGGTCGGTCACGTGTCGCGGGCCAACCCACATTGGCATGCCGACGGCCGCGAGTCGGTTGCCATCTTCTCCGGTCCGCAGGCCTACATCTCGCCAAACTTCTATGCGACGAAGGCGGAAACGGGCAAGGTCGTGCCGACCTGGAACTACGAGGTGCTCAATG
>JAVXWV010000368.1:0-5464 GCA_032230775.1 Mycobacterium sp.
GTCCGCCGTCGACGGCGAACGGCGTCAGCACCTCGAACGCGGGATCACCGTCGACGACGCGAAGCCGGGCCAGCACCTGCGATTCAGGCAGATAGTGCCCGGTCGCCGTGACGCGCCGCCACTGAGCATCCGGAGCCGACGAATCCTGTTGCGGTAGAAAGGTTGTCAGCTGCACCGGGTCGGCGGTCAGCGAGTACGAGATCTGGTTGTTTTCCCGCGACGTCTTGGTGTTCTTACCAAGCTGCCACGGCGCAAGCACCGTGAAGCACAGGTAGGCGAACGCGACCACCACGACGAACAAGGCCAGCCAGGCAGGCCGCAGCAGAAACGCCAAGCGCCTCATCAGCTGGCGATTCCCCGGTCGGGCAGTTGTTCGTCGACCCAGTCATGCAGTCCAGGCAGGGCCGCCTCGATGACGGCGAGCACATCTTCGAAGTCGTCCTGTGTGCCGTAGTACGGATCCTCGACGTCGAGTGCGTGCGCCGCCGACCGCGGATCGAACGACCGCAGCATCCGGAGCTTGTCGGCGGGAACCCCCATTTCGCGCAGCATCCGTTCGTGGTTGCGGCCAAGGGCGACAACCAGATCCGCCGACAGGTGCTCGTTGTCGACCTGGGCCGCGCGGTGTGCGCTTGGATAGCCGTGCTCGCGCAGCACGGTCGACGCCCGACGGTCGGCGGGTTCGCCGGCATGCCAACCGCCCGTTCCTGCGCTGGTGACTCGCACTGCGTGGGACAGGCCGCGTTCGTTGATCTGGTGGGCGAACACCTTTTCCGCGATCGGCGACCGGCAGATGTTGCCCGAGCAGATGAACGTGACGTGCAGCGGCTCAGACACCCAACACCTCACGAAGGCCGTCCACGGTCGCTACGTGCGCCAGCGCGCTCACTTCATGCGGGCCAGAGAAGTCCTCGCGCCCGTAGCCCCAGCCGACGACAACGGTGTCGATGCCGTGCTCCGCTGCGCCCTCGACGTCGTGAGACCGGTCACCCACCATCAATACGCGGTCGGGCAGCGGGTGCAGTTGGGCGAGGGCGTGCGCGACCACATCGGACTTGGTCGCCCTTGAGCCGTCGACACTGGCGCCTGCGATGACCTCGAAGTGCCCATCGAGTCCGAAGTGCGCGAGGATCCGCCGCGCCGTCGGCTCGGCCTTCGAGGTGGCCACCGCCAACCGCACACCGGCCGCCCGCAGGTCGGCGAGCAGTTCGTCAACTCCGTCGAAGAGCCTGTTCATCGCCCAGCCACGGGCGGTGTAGTCCGCCCGGTAGGCGGCGATCGCCTCGTCGGCGTCCTCGCCGAGCCCCATCTCGCTCAGCGTGTGATGCATGGGAGGGCCGACGATGCGGCTGGCCAGATCACCATCGGGCACCACGGCACCGATCTCGCCGAGTGCGTGCCGGAAGCTGGACACGATGCCCTGCGCCGAGTCGGTCAGGGTGCCATCGAGGTCGAAGATCACCAGCTGCGGGCGCGCCGCGGCGGTACGGCCCAGGGTTTCTGTCACCAGCCCATTCTCCCTGACGTCTAGTGTCGTGCTGTGGCGAGTCAATCCCGTGCCGAGGCGCGCTACCACGGCGACCAGGCCGCGGTGCCCGGCATGCTGGACTTCGCCGTGAATGTCCGCGCCGCCGAGCCACCATCGTGGCTGGTTGACCGGCTGAACGCCCGGATGGCCGAGCTCGGCCGGTACCCGAGCGCTGCCGATGAAAACCACGCGACGCACGCCGTCGCCGCCAGACACCGACGAAGCGTCGACGAGGTGGCGCTGCTCGCCGGGGCGGCGGAAGGCTTCGCGCTGCTCGCGAACCTGCGACCCCGGCTGGCCGCGCTGATCGCGCCGTCGTTCACCGAGCCTGAAGCGGCGCTGGCCACAGCGGGCGTCCCCATCGAGCATGTCGTGCTGGCGCCGCCGTTCGGACTGGCAGGCGCCGGGGTGCCCGATGCGGCCGACCTCGTCGTGGTCGGCAACCCGACCAACCCGACGTCGGTGCTGCACCTTCGCGACGAGGTCCTGGCATTGCGCAGGCCGGGCCGCATCGTTGTCGTCGACGAGGCGTTCGCCGACGCGATTCCTGGTGAGCCGGCCTCGCTGGCGGGCGAGTCGCTTGCGGACGTGATCGTGCTGCGCAGCCTGACCAAGACCTGGTCGCTGGCCGGGCTGCGCGTCGGCTATGCGCTTGGGCCCAGGGATGTCTTGGACCGGATGACCGCGAGCCGCCCGCACTGGCCGCTGGGCACGTTGCAGCTGGAAGCGATCGCGGCTTGCAGCTCACCTGAGGCCGTCGCGGAGGCCGAGCTCGGCGCGCGGCGGCTGGCGGCGCTGCGCGCCGAGATGGTGGCCGGGTTGACTAACATCGGCCTGGATGTCGTCGACGGCTGCGCCCCCTTCGTCCTGTTCACCGTGCCGGACGCCCAGTTGATGCGAAAGTACTTGGACGGCAAGGGCATCGCCGTGCGGCGCTGCGATACGTTCGTCGGGCTCGACGGCGAATACCTGCGCGCCGCGGTGCGCGCGGACTGGCCGGTGCTGGTCGACGCGATCGCCGAGGGGCTTTCATGAGCGTGCAGTTGGCCGACATCATCGACGTGCTCGACGCGGCCTATCCGCCACGGCTTGCCCAGCACTGGGATTCGGTGGGTCTGGTCTGCGGCGACCCGGCCGAAACCGTCCAGACCGTGACGGTTGCCGTCGACGCCACCGCGGCCGTCGTCGCCGAGGTACCCGAGGGCGGGCTGCTGCTGGCGCATCACCCGCTGCTGCTGCGAGGCGTCGACACCGTCGCAGCCAGCACCGCCAAGGGTGCCCTCGTGCACCAGCTGATCCGGACGGGCCGGGCGTTGTTCACCGCCCATACCAACGCCGACGCGGCTTCACCAGGGGTGTCCGACGCGCTCGCCGACGCGTTGGGGCTGACCGTCGACGAAGTGCTGGCGCCGATCTCGGCGGGCGTCGGCTTGGACAAGTGGGTGGTCTTCGTGCCTGCCGAAAACGCCGACGCGGTGCGGGATGCGATGTTCGCCGCGGGCGCGGGACATATCGGCGACTATTCGCACTGCAGCTGGAGCGTGTCCGGCACCGGACAGTTCCTGCCGCTGGACGGCGCAACGCCGACGATCGGCAGCGTCGGCACGGTCGAGCGGCTACCCGAGGACCGGGTCGAAATGATCGCGCCGACGCGGCAGCGCGCGCATGTGCTTGCCGCGATGCGGGCGGCGCATTCCTACGAGGAACCCGCCTTCGACGTCTTCGCGCTGGCCGCGGTGCCCGGCGATGTGGGGTTGGGTCGGGTCGGTGCGCTGCCGAAACCGGAGCCGTTGTCCGCGTTCGTGTCCCGCGTACACGACGCGCTGCCCGGCACCTCGTGGGGGGTGCGGGCGTCAGGCGATTCGGAGGCGAAGGTGTCACGGGTCGCGGTATGCGGGGGAGCGGGCGACTCACTGCTCGACACGGTCGCAGGCGCGGGCGTGCAGGCCTACGTCACCGCCGATCTGCGCCACCATCCCGCCGACGAGCACATGCGCGCGTCCGATGTGGCGCTCGTCGATGTCGCTCACTGGGCGAGTGAATTTCCGTGGTGCGCCCAGGCGGCCGATCTGCTGCGGAGCCATTTCGGCGACTTGCTACCGGTGCGAGTGTCTGCGGTACGCACCGATCCGTGGAATGTCGAGAGAAACGAGACATGAAAGCTGAAGTAGTTCAACAACGGTCGTTGCTCGAACTCGCCGAGCTCGACGCCGAGCTGAGTCGTGTCGATCACCGGGCCAAGCACCTGCCCGAGCAGCAGCAGGTCGAGGGGGCCCAGGCGGAGCACAGCGAGGCGAATGACCGCCTCGCAGTCGTGCAGATCGCGCTCGAGGACCTTGACGCGCAGGTGGCGAAGTTCGAGTCGGAGATCGACGCGGTCCGGCAGCGTGAGGAACGTGACCGGTCGATGCTTGCGGCGGGGAGGGTCGACGCCAAACAACTCACCGAGTTGCAGCACGAGCTGGGGACTTTGGAACGACGGCGGTCCAGCCTGGAGGACTCACTGCTTGAGGTGATGGAGCGCAGAGAGGAGCTGCAGAGTCAGCAGGCCAGTGAGCTCGCGGCGATCGACGAGCTGGAGAACAAGCTCACCGATGCGCAGCGGGCGCGCGACGAGATGCGCACCGAGATCGATCAGCTGCGACACCAATCCATCTCGCGGCGCGACAAAATCGTCGCCGACCTGGACCCCGATTTCGTCGCACTGTACGAACGTCAGCGGTCGGGCGGCGGTCCGGGAGCGGGGCTGCTGCAGGGGCGTCGCTGTGGCGCATGCCGGATCGAGATCGACCGCGGGGAGCTGGCGCGCATCTCCGCGGCGGCCGACGACGAGGTGTTGCGCTGCCCGGAGTGTGGGGCAATCTTGTTGCGGGTAAAGGGGTCCGGCTCGTGAAGGTGATAGTCGAGGCCGACGGCGGGTCGCGCGGCAACCCGGGGCCTGCCGGGTATGGGGCGGTGGTCTGGTCCGACGATCACGGCACCGTGCTGGCGGAGGACAAGCAGTCGATCGGCCGGGCCACCAACAACGTCGCCGAATATCGCGGGCTGATCGCGGGACTGGAAGAGGCCGTCAAGCTCGGCGCAACCGACGTCGACGTGTTCATGGACTCCAAGCTTGTGGTCGAACAGATGTCGGGCCGCTGGAAGGTCAAACATCCCGATATCACTCCACTGCATCAACAGGCCACCGCGCTGTCCGCCCGATTCGACCACATCACCTACGGCTGGATCCCGCGCGCCAAGAACAGCCACGCCGACCAGTTGGCCAACGAGGCGATGGATGCCGCCGCCGAAATCGAAACCCCCGCAGAGACACCGAAGGAGTCGACGACGCCATCAACAACTACGTCACCCGCGGGCTGGACCGGTGCCCGTGGCGCCCCAACCCGGTTCCTGTTGTTGCGCCATGGGCAGACCGAGTTGTCGGTACAGCGGCGGTATTCGGGCCGCGGGAATCCGGCGCTGACTGACCTGGGCAGGCGCCAAGCCGAGGCCGCCGCACAGTATCTCGCGCAGAAGGGCGGCATCGCGGCCGTCGTCACCTCGCCGCTGCAGCGCGCATATGACACGGCCACCGCGGCCGCGAAGGCGCTTGGACTCGACGTCAGCGTCGAAGAGGACCTGATCGAGACCGACTTCGGTGCGTGGGAGGGGCTGACGTTCGGCGAAGCCGCCGAACGTGATCCCGAACTGCACCGGCGGTGGCTGCGCGACACCAGTGTCAAGCCGCCGGATGGGGAGAGCTTCGACAGTGTGGCCAACCGGGTCCGGCGGGCGCAGCGCCGGATCATCGCCGAGCATGGCGGGGACACGGTCCTCGTTGTGTCGCACGTGACGCCGATCAAGACGCTGCTTCGGATCGCGTTGGACGCCGGCCAGGGCATCCTCTACCGGTTGCACCTCGACCTTGCTTCGCTTTCCATCGCCGAGTTCTAT
>JAVXWV010000395.1:0-4055 GCA_032230775.1 Mycobacterium sp.
GAGCGCTCCAAACTGCACACAAATCGCTTAAATCGGGTCGGAGCCAAGCGCGGCCAACACGCGCTTGAACTCGTAACGCTCCTCGTCGCTCAGATTGGTCATCAGCCGGTCCTCGGCTGCGCGCACACCGGCGTCGGTGCGCTTCAGCAGCTCCGCGCCTTCGCGCGTGAGCTGGGCGGGCAACGATCGGCCCGACGACACGCTGGCCGGCCGGGCCACGAGACGTCGCTCCTCGAGCCCGCGCAGCACCATGTTCATGGCCTGGGGCGAGACGTTCAGGGCGCGGGCCAGGTCGGCGTTGGAGTGCCCCGGGAACTTGGCCAGCACCCGCATGCAGAGGTATTCGGGGAACGCCACTTCCAGAGGGTCCAGGACCGCCGCCGTCACATCGGCCTTCAGCGCAAACATCACTCGGCTCAACAGATAGCCCAGGGGCTGGTCCTCAAACAACTCGCTCATATCAAGCATATTGACACATATCAACGAGGTTGATATACCGGAGGCATGACAATGCCACAGAATCTCTTTGAAAACGCATACAAGGGCGAGGCCCCGGAGCTGGGACTCGGAACAAAGCCGCCGTGGAGCATCGGCGAACCGCAGCCGGAACTCGCCGCGTTGATCGAGGCGGGCAAGTTCCACGGAGACGTGCTCGACGTCGGCTGCGGTGAGGCGGCTGTCTCGCTCTTTCTGGCCGAACGCGGCGCCACGACCGTCGGCCTCGACCTTTCACCGACCGCGATCGAACTGGCCAAGGCCGAAGCCGCCAAGCGGGGACTGACGAATGCCAGCTTCGAGGTTGCCGACATCAGTGCATTCACCGGCTATGACGGTCGGTTCGGGACGATCGTCGACTCGACCTTGTTCCACTCGATTCCGGTGGAGGCGCGCGAGGGATACCAGCAGTCGATCGTGCGCGCCGCCGCGCCAGGCGCGTCGTACTTTGCGCTCGTGTTCGATCGCGCAGGCCTGCCCAACGGGCCCGCCAACCCGGTCTCCGAGGACGAACTGCGTGACGTCGTCGCCAAGTACTGGGTGATCGACGAGATCCGGCCCGCCCGCATCTACGCCAACCTTCCGGATGCCGTCGACGGGTGGTCGATGCCGTTCGGCGACCTGCGCGACGAACCCAACGGCCGCAAGTCGGTCCCGGCCTGGTTGCTCTCCGCTCACCTGCCCGCGAGCTAACCTCCGCCACACCGCCCACCCCATAGCGGCGATCCGGCCGCTATGGGGCAGGATTAGGGGCGCCGTCCAGGGCCAGCGTCGGGGATGGCGATCTCATGCGAGGACCCCGAAGGAGTCGGATGGCGGAGACCACCAGCCCCAACGGGGCCGACGCATCACCTGCCCCGACCGGGCCGTACTACTCCCGGGTGCTGCTCAAGCTGGGCGGCGAGATGTTCGGCGGCGGGCAAGTGGGCCTGGACCCCGACGTGGTGCATCAGGTAGCCCGGCAGATCGCCGAGGTAGTCCGAAGTGGAGTGCAGGTTGCCGTCGTCATTGGCGGCGGCAACTTTTTCCGCGGCGCGCAGCTGCAGCAGCGCGGCATGGAACGCACACGCAGTGACTACATGGGCATGCTCGGCACCGTAATGAACAGCCTTGCGCTACAAGACTTCCTGGAAAAGGAAGGCATCGCGACGCGCGTACAGACCGCGATCACGATGGGGCAGGTCGCCGAACCCTACATCCCGTTGCGAGCCCGCAGGCACCTCGAGAAGGGCCGGGTAGTGATCTTCGGGGCAGGCATGGGCCTGCCGTATTTCTCGACCGACACCACCGCCGCGCAGCGCGCGCTGGAGATCGGCGCCGAAGTGGTGCTGATGGCTAAGTCCGTCGACGGCGTGTTCACCGCCGACCCGCGGGAGGATCCCGGCGCCGAACTGATCAACGCGATCAGTCACCGCGAGGTCATCGACCGTGGCCTGAAGGTCGCCGACGCCACCGCGTTCAGCCTGTGCATGGACAACGGCATGCCCATCCTGGTGTTCAACCTGCTCGTCGACGGCAATATCGCGCGGGCGGTGGCAGGTGAGAAGATCGGAACACTGGTCACCACCTAACGGGAGGCCGCGCACGCGAGGAGCGAAAGGGAGAATTGCACCGTGATCGACGAAACGCTCTTCGACGCCGAGGAGAAGATGGAGAAGGCGGTGTCGGTAGCGCGTGACGACCTGTCGTCCATCCGCACCGGCCGCGCCAACCCCGGCATGTTCTCGCGCATCAACATCGACTACTACGGCTCGATGACTCCCATCACGCAGCTGTCGTCTATCAACGTGCCCGAGGCGCGGCTGGTGGTCATCAAGCCGTACGAGGCCAACCAGCTGCGCAACATCGAGGACGCCATCCGCAACTCCGATCTCGGGGTCAATCCCACCAACGACGGCAACGTCATCCGGATCGCCATCCCGCAACTGACCGAGGAGCGTCGGCGCGACTTGGCCAAACAGGCCAAATCCAAGGGCGAGGACGCGAGAGTGACCGTGCGCAACATCCGGCGCAAGGCGATGGAGGAACTGCACCGCATCAAGAAGGACGGTGAAGCCGGCGAGGACGACGTGGCCCGCGCGGAGAAGGACCTCGACAAGACCACTCATACGTACACGACCCAGATCGACGATCTCGTCAAGCACAAGGAAGGCGAGTTGCTGGAGGTCTAGTGGCCGATCAGCAAGCGACTCCTGTGCCAGACACTGACGCCGGCCCGACTGAGCCGCCGAAAAAGACATCCCGTGCCGGCCGCGATCTGCCTGCCGCGATCGCCGTCGGCGCCCTTCTGGGCGCGTTGGCGATTGGGATCCTGAATTTCGCACCGATCGGATGGCTGCCCGTGCTCGCGGTGGCAATGCCCATCGCCACTTACGAGGTCGTCCGCAGGCTGCGAGAGGCCGGCTACTCCCTTCCCCTGATTCCGCTGCTGATCGGCGGCCAGGCCATGATCTGGCTGACGTGGCCCTGCGGCCCGGCCGGGCTATTAGGTGCGTACGGCGGAACGATCGTGGTGTGCATGGTGTGGCGCCTGGTTGGGCAGGGTCTCGGCGAGCAGCCGGTGAACTACCTGCGCGATATTTCGGCCACCGTGCTGCTCGCGACGTGGGTGCCTCTGTTCGGCAGCTTCACTGCGCTGCTGATCTTCCAAGACCACGGTGGCATCCGAACGTTCACGGTGATCGTGACCGTGGTATTCGCCGACATCGGCGGCTACGTCGCCGGAGTGCTGTTCGGCAAACATCTGATGGCGCCTGCGATCAGCCCGAAGAAATCGTGGGAGGGGCTGGGCGGCTCACTGGTTTTCGGCATCACGGCATCCGTGTTAACGGTGGCCTTCTTACTGGACAAGCCCGCCTGGGTCGGCGTGCCGCTAGGGCTGATGCTGGTGATCACCGGCGTATTCGGCGACCTGGTCGAGTCCCAGGTCAAGCGCGACCTCGGCATCAAAGACATGGGCACGCTGCTACCGGGTCACGGGGGCCTCATGGACCGGATCGACGCGATGCTGCCCTCGGCCGTCGCCGGCTGGATCGTCCTGACGCTGCTGGCGTGACCCCCTGGCGTTCAGCCAGCACGCGACGGCCCCGACCAGGAGGCCAACGCCGATCCCGATGTCCGGCCGCTGGCCCAACATCAGCCACGACAGCAGGCCCGCGACAGCAGGGATGACCGCGAACAGCATCGCCACCGCCGCGGCGCCGTAGTTGTTGATCGCCCGCACGTACAGCGTCATGCACAAGGTCGCGTTGAGCAGCACGACGGCGGCAACGGCGCCTGCCGCTTTCCACGGGTCGACCACCGTGAACGGCATGAACGCGGCCAACGCCGCCACCGGCACCAGCGCCACGGCGTTCTGCAGCGCAGCCGTCGCACGGAAGTCCACGCCGGAGCAGAACCGCTGCTGGTAGACCCCGCCTGCGGCGAGGCTGATCAACGCGGCGAGAAGCAGCAGCACGACGGTGTCGACTCCGCCGATGGCGACCAGCCGTCCCGCGCAGGCCGCCAGCACCGCGAGGACGCCGAGGATCAAGGCGCCGACCCGCGTCCATGTGAGGCTT
>JAVXWV010000405.1:0-7818 GCA_032230775.1 Mycobacterium sp.
GCATCGCGTTGATGGTGTGGACGCCGATCACGCTGATGCCTGAGCACCACGAGACCGCAGCTTCGCTGTGGCGCCAGCTCGCAGGCGGTTCGTACGTGTGGTGGGCGATCGCGGTGATCGCGGTGGCGGGGACGGTGTACGCGCGGTCGGCCGATCGGTCGGTCAGCCCGCAGCTGCTGCCGGCATCCGCGCCGGCGGCTGGACCGCGCTCTCGGCGTTGCCCGCTTTGATGTCGGCGGCGTACAGGTCGACGTACTCCTGGCCGCCCAGGCGCATCAGCTCGTACATCACTTCGTCGATCACCGCGCGCTCGATGAACCGGTTGCCTGCCAGCCCTTCGAACCGGCTGAAGTCCATTGGCTTGCCGAACTTGACCTGAACTCGGCCGAACTTCCACATCTTGCTGCCGGGCGGATTGACGGAATCGGTTCCGATCATCGCGACGGGAATCACCGGAACGCCGGTCTCCAGCGCCAGCCGCGCCAGCCCCGTCTTGCCCTTGTAGAGCCGCCCGTCGGGCGAGCGGGTGCCCTCCGGATACATGCCGAGCAGCTTGCCCTCACCGAGGACGCGTGCGGCGGTGGTCAACGCGGCGTGCGCGCTGTCGGCGTCGGTGCGGTCGATCGGCACCTGCCCGGCGGCGGTGTAGAACCACCGCTGAAAGCAGCCCTTGAGCCCGGTTCCGGTGAAGTACTCGGCCTTCGCCAGGAAGGTGATCCTCCGGCGGACCACCAGAGGCTTATAGAAGCTGTCGGCGACCGCGAGGTGGTTACTGGCCAGGATTGCCGGGCCCGAGTGCGGAACGTAGTCCAGCCCTTCGACTTTCGGACGGCCGAGCAACGACAACAACGGGCCCATGAAGATGTACTTGAAAAGCCAGTACCACATGGACCCTCCCCAGCACCGAGCACCGGACGGTGCTTTGCGACAACTTTACCCACGCGATGTGGATGCGACCACAGGTGCGCCTCCGCGGTACCTGACAGTCACCTCCTGGGTCACTCCTCGACCGTCACAGGAATGTGCTGATAGCGCCCCGGCTCCGGAGGCGGCGGTTCGTCACCGTTCGGCGGGCCGCTTGGCGGCTCCGGCCGCTCGGGAGGAGCTTCGGTCTTTGCCGCGGTGGCTGCCGTGTCTTGGATGACCGCCCGGACCACTGCCAGCAGCGCCACGCTGTGATCGGCGATGATCGTCAGAAGCGGATGCTGTTCACCGGCTGCCAGCGCGGCAAGCGCACACACCGGGCACCAAACCTGCTGACACTTGCCAGGGGAATCGCCGCTGCCCGCCGCGCGAGCTGCGGCCAGTCGCACCGCCGGGTCGAGCCGGTCGAGGATGGTCTGAGCCAGCTGCCGCAGTTCGGGACCGATCTCGGAATGAGACCCAGTCATGCCGGCCACACCTCCGGGTTCGGTCGAAATCGCACGGTCAGTTCACTACCTTTTAGCTGGGCCTGCACCACGACGCATCGCCGCAGGACGGATGCCAGCCGAACCCGGCGCCGCATGCTGCCCACACCGATGATCAAGTCGTCGTCGACCCGGCCCAACGTCAAGGCGGCGGAGTCGACCTGCGGCAACTCTAGCCGCATCCGGTAGGTCGCTTCGACGCCAGTTCCGGATTCGCGGTCCACGATCGGCCTCAGCGGCCCAGGCGGCGGTGACCCGTCGCGCCGTCGCGCGCTGTCGAGCAGTTCACCGAGTGCCTTCGGGCCGATCGGCTCCCCTGCGAGGTGCGGGACGAGTACCAGCTGCACGCCACCGATGGTGGTGCCCAGCTCCTTGAGTACCACCTGTTGCTCTGAGATGCGCTCGGAGTACCAGTCGAACGCGGGATGTTCGGGAAGATTGCGGTACTCGTAGGAATCGTCTTGAATCAGAATCTGATTGACGATCAGCTCGCCGACGTGCACACCCATCAGCGCCAGCGAGCCGAGGGTGCGGACCGCCTCTGCGGCGACCACCCGCTCGGCCGTCATCACCAGGTGAGCGCTGACACGTTCGCCGTCGGTGAGCAGCGAGCCCAGCTGTTCGGTCCCCGCGCTGATGCGTTCCACCAACCCGATCACCGCCGCCGTGCGGGCATCGTCGGCGCCGGTCGACAACCGCCGATGCCGCGGCCAGGCGCGCTCCAGGTACAGCCCGAAGGTGGCGGGAAGCGTGAGCATCCGCATTGCGTCGGCGGTCGACGCGCAGTCCACCACGACGTGATCCCATTGCCCCGAGGCGGCCAGTTCGCCGACCTCGTGCAGGCCGAGCACCTCCTGGATGCCGGGCAGCGCTGAAAGTTCTTCTGGGGCAATGTCTCCCAGGTCCGACTCGGGAAAGCGATCGGACAACATGCCTGCGATCTCCCGCCACCGCGCCGCCAGCAGCGCCAGCGTGTCCAGGGCGAGCGCGTCGAGGAACCCGCCGCCGGCGTCCGCGTCATCGGCCAGCACCCGGGTGGGCTCACGAACGCCCGTCGGCGGGACGACGGTGCCCAACACGTCGCCGATCGAATGTGCCTGGTCGGTGGAGACGATCAGCACCCGCAGCCCGGCGCTCGCGTCGCGCACCGCCGTGGCGGTGGCCAACGTTGACTTACCCACACCGCCCTTGCCGACGAAGAGACTGATCCGGGCGGAGGCTGCGGCTCCGGCCGCACCACCAAGCTCACTCAGCCTCGACTCGTTTCTTCAGGTCCTTCAATGCGGTATCTGTGAGACGCCGTTCAGCCTTCCGCTTCAGCAGCCCGATCATCGGGATGACAAGGTCCACCGAGAGCTCGTAGGTGACGTCGGTGCCGGAACCCTTGGCCGACAGTCGATATGCGCCGTCCAACGATTTCAGCAGCGAGCTGGACACCAGGCGCCACTTCACCGATCCGCGGTCGGGCGGCCAGTCGTAGGACAACACCATGGTGTCCTTGAGAACGGCAGCGTCCAGCACAAGGCGGGCGGTTTTGGGGTAGCCCTCGGCGTCGGCCTCGAGTACCTCGGTCTCCTTGTATTCGGCCACCCAGTCCGGATAGGAGCCGATATCGGCGATGACGTCCATCACCGTCGATGGGTCGGCATCGATGTAGATGGTCTGAGCCGTCTTGTCCGCCACGTGAAAAATCTACCTCCCCCTGGTGCCTCTGGCCGAAGTATCAGGCCAGCGGCGATACGCCCACCGGGCGTGTCGCTTCCAGCGTCCGCTTCACCTCGAACGCCATGTTCTTTCCCGCTACCCGGCGCCGATGGTTCATCTTCGCCAGGTTCATCTTGGCCAGCTGCCACGCCGCCACACCCGCCGGCTCCGCGTGCACGAAATAGTGCAGGACGACCCCGTCGAGCACGGATTCCAGCCAGATCTCCATGGTCCCGGTGAGAGCGCCTGCCACCGTCCAGCGGTGCCCCATCGCGCCCCGGTCTTCGACCACCGTCAACCGCAGGTCTGGCCACCACCGTCGCCAGCTCGCGGGATCCGCGACGGCCCTGCCCACCTCGACGGGGTCGGCGGCGACGAAGGTCTCGTCCGCGATCTGGATGCTGTTCATGGCATACAAGCTTCACATATGGCTGCTCACCGGCTGAGGGTGGCCGACTAGGCTGGGCCCTGCTCATTCTGCAGCCCGCTGCAGGTGCAAAGCCGCGAAGATGTCGAGAGGCCACGATCGTGCGTGAGTACAGTGTTCCCGCAGCGTTCACCGTCGGTGAGCACGACAACGTCGTCAGCTCGGTGTTCAGCAACGAACGCGACGATCCCGACCACGTGATTTTCCAGCGTCTGGTCGACGGCGCATGGACGGATGTCACGTGCAAGGAGGCGGCTAACCAGATCCGTTCGGCCGCATTGGGTTTGATCGCCGAGGGCGTGAAGCCCGGCGACCGGGTCGCGATCCTGTCGGCGACGCGGTACGAATGGCCGATCCTCGACTTCGCCATCCTGGCCGCGGGCGCGGTGACGGTGCCGATCTATGAGACCAGCTCTGCCGAGCAGGTGCGGTTCGTATTGCAGAACTCCGGTGCCGTGCTGATCTTTGCCGAAACCGACGAGCACGCCGACAAGATCGAGCACCTCGAGCAGGAGCTGCCCGAGCTGCGCAAGGTGCTACGGATCGAAGGTTCGGGCACACCGGCGCTGGACGCGCTCGCCGACGCGGGCAAGTCCGTTGACCCGAAGGAACTCGAGGACCGGCTGGCCGCCATCTCCTCCGCCGATCCCGCGACGCTGATCTACACCTCGGGCACCACCGGAACGCCCAAAGGCTGCCAGCTGACCCACTCCAACCTGCTCTACGAAATCCGAGGCGCCGAGGCGTGCTTCCCGACACTGCTTGCCAAGGGCGAGCGGATGTTGGTTTTCCTGCCGCTGGCACACGTACTCGCCCGCGCCATCACGGTGGCTTGCTTCACCAACATGGTCACGCTCGGCTTCACCAGTGACATCAAGAACCTCGTGCCGACGTTCGGGGTGTTCAAGCCGACGCTGGTGGTCTCGGTGCCGCGGGTGTTCGAGAAGGTGTACAACACCGCCGAACAGAACGCCCGCAACGACGGCAAAGGCCCCATCTTCGAGCGGGCGGTCAACACCGCAATCGAGTACAGCCAGGCGCCGGACTCCGGCGGCGCGGGCCTGGTGCTGCGGGCCAAGCACGCGTTGTTCGACCGGCTGGTCTACGGCAAGCTGCGCGCCGCGCTTGGCGGCAACTGCCGCGGCGCGATCTCGGGCGGCGCACCACTGGGCGCCCGGCTCGGCCATTTCTATCGTGGCGTTGGCCTGACCATCTACGAGGGCTACGGGCTGACCGAGACCAGCGCGGCGATCACCGTGAACAAAATCGACGACGTCAAGATCGGCTCGGTCGGAAAGCTGTTGCCTGGCAACAGCATGCGGCTGGCCGATGATGACGAACTGCTCGTCAAGGGCGGCGTAGTGTTCAGTGGATACTGGCGCAACGAAACCGAGACCAACGCCGTATTCACCGATGGTTGGTTCCACACCGGCGACCTCGGCGCCATCGACGACGACGGTTTCCTGACCATTATCGGGCGCAAGAAGGAGATCATCGTCACCGCAGGTGGCAAGAACGTCGCGCCTGCGCTTCTCGAGGACCGGCTGCGGGCGCATCCGTTGATCAGCCAGGCGATGGCCGTCGGCGACGCCAAGCCGTTCATCGCCGCACTGATCACCATCGACCCCGAGGCGTTCCCCGGTTGGAAGCAGCGCCACGGCAAGGACGCCAACGCCACGGTTGGGGATCTGGCCACCGATCCCGATTTGACGGCCGAGGTCGACCTCGCGGTCAAGGAAGCCAATCAGGCGGTGTCCCATGCCGAGTCGATCCGCAAATTCCGCATCCTGCCTGTCGATTTCACCGAGGACACCGGCGAGCTGACGCCGACCCTGAAGGTCAAGCGCAAGGTTGTCGCCCAGAAGTTCGCAAGCGATATCGAGGCGCTGTACGACAACCGCTAAAGCAGTTCGGCGAGCCGTTGCGCCTTGGTGGTCCACTGCCAGTTGTCGACCACCCATCGCCTGCCCGCGTCGCCCATCTGCGCGGCTCGGTCCGGGTCGGCCAGTAGGTCGCCGACCGACGCAGCGATCGCGCCGACGTCCAAGCCGTTGACCACCACGCCCGTCTCGCCGTCCTTGACGGTTTCGGGTGCCCCGCCGGACCGGCCCGCGACAACCGGTACACCCGTCGCCGACGCCTCGAGATAGACGATGCCGAGGCCCTCGACGTCCATACCGCCGCCGCGGGTCCGGCATGGCATCGCGAACACATCGGCCATCGCATGGTGTGCGGGCAAGTCGTCGCCGGGCACGCCGTCGGTGAACACCACGTGCTCAGCCACTCCGAACCGGTCCGCCAGCCGCCGCAGCGTCGTGCCGTACGGGCCGCCACCGACGATGACGAGGGCGGCGCCGGGCACCCTCTGCCGGATTGCGGGCATCGCCCTGATCAACATGTCCTGACCCTTGCGCGGCACCAGCCGCGACACACACACCACCACCGGCCGCTCGCCCAGTTTGTATCGGGCGCGCAGCTCGGCGCGTGCGACCTCGTCGGGCGCGAACCGGTCGGTGTCCACACCGGGAGCCAGGTGCTCAAGTGCCGCGTCGGGGCCGAACGCCGAGGCAAACCGGCCACGGGTGTACTGGCTGACATAGGTCACCACGTCGGTACCAGTTCCGATGCGGCGCAAAGCGGTTCGGGCCAGCGGCAGCATCGACCAGCCGACCTCGTGGCCGTGGGTGCTGGCGACGACGCGGCCCGCACCCGCGTCGCGGGCCAGCGGCGCCATCAACGCCAACGGCGCGGCAGCACCGAACCACACAGTGTCCACCTCGTGACGGTCGATGAGTTCACGCATCCGGCCTGCCACCGGTGGCACCGGCAGCATCAACGTGCCCGGATGGCGCACCACGGAGTACCCGGATTCGCGGGCCTCGATATCAAAATCCTCGGCGCCCTTCCAGTTCGGCGCGTACACGGTCAGCTGGTGTTTCCCCGCCGCGACCAGGTTATCGACCAGGTTCTGCAGGTACGACTGGATGCCGCCGCGGCGCGGCGGAAAGTCGTTGCTAACCAGAAGAACCCGGCTCATCGCCTGTCAGGCTAGCCGGACATCCAGTTCCGCCATTCGGCCAGCACCGTAGGCAGGTCCGCACCGAGGGTGTCGCGCACGGCGGTGGCGGCGTCGGGATGCCCGGGAGCGCACGCCCGCAGATACAGTGCCCGCAGCGTGGCGGTGCCGTACGCGTCGGCCACGAACCGGCTGAACCACCACGCGCGATCGTAGGCCTGAGAGCTGTTTGGGCCATCCAGATCGGCGTCTGTGGGGATGGTCGCCAACTCTGCGGCGCCGGGGACCCGCGGTGACTGGTGTTGGATTGCCGGCCCCGCCGGCGGTGGGCGGCCGACGAAATCGGCGACCCCCTCGGTGAGCCAGCGCGGTGCGTCGGCGGCGGTGTCGGCGCGCGACGCGAAGTGGAAAAGCTCGTGTCGCAACACTATTCGCAACGACGCATCGCTCATTGCGGCAGCACCAGGGGCGAACATGATCCGCTCGGCGGTGGTGGTGGCTGCGATGTCGGAACCACCGCCCGCGAGGCGCCCGAACTCGGCGTCCGATCCGGCGGCCACGATGACGACGTCACGCGGCCAGTCGGGTCCCCAGAACGCGGTGACCGCCGCGGCGGCGTCGTTCATCTGCGCGCCGATGCGGGTCAACAACGTTGCCGTGTGCGCGCCGCCGAGACCGACGAGGCGCACGGTGCGACCGTCATCCAGCGTCTCAGTGGTCGACGCGGCGGTCGGTGTGGTGACCGAGGCGGGCGCCGCCACGACCGGGCCCGCCGAAACGGGGTGCGACCTGCCGACCAGAAACAGCGCGCAGATCAGCTCGGCGACAAGGAGAACGCCGATACGGCGACGGTCAGTAGCGGCGGACGTTGTAAATCGGCGCATTGTCCACCGGAGCGACTCGCACCGGCGTGCCATAGGTCGACGCGTGCACCATCATTCCGTCGCCGATGTAGATGGCCACGTGCGACGCGTCGGAGTAATAGGTGACCAGGTCGCCTGGTTGCATCTGGTCCATCGACACCGGCTGCCCACCCTGGGCGAGCGCCTGGCTGGAATGCGGCAGCGAGATACCTGCCTGCCGGAACGACCACATCACCAGTCCGGAGCAGTCGAAGGCGTTCGGGCCCGACCCACCCCACGTATACGGCGAGCCGATACGGCTCAGCGCGGCCTGGATGACGGTCGCTGCCTCGGGAGCTCCGCCTGCGGGGTTGCCTTCGGGAGGTGCGATGTCACCTGGCGGGATGCCGTCCGGCGGAG
>JAVXWV010000442.1:0-4094 GCA_032230775.1 Mycobacterium sp.
CTGGAAATGCCGCTCGACGAGATCCGCACCGTTATGAGCACTACCGACATTCGTCGGCGCAACGAACTGATCAACGCCCACCTCACGCGGCTGGAATCCCAACTCGCGCAGACCAAGGGGGCCGTTGAGCAGCTGCGTGAGCTGCTTGAGCCGAGGCCTGTTGCCCAAGGCCCGATAGGTTACCGCAGAGTCGAAGCGACCGACGCAGTCGCTATCAGCGAGGTCGTCGACGTAAACGATGCGCTGACCTGGGTCCCGGGGGCGCTGGCCGAGTTATATGCGACCCTGACCGCTCAAGGCGTGCGCATCTGCGACCCGGCTGGCGGCATCTTCGCCGACGAGCTAATCGCCAGCGAACGAGGGCAGGCGACCGTTTTCGTCCCCTTCGACGGTGACTTCCGACGCACCGGACGCCTCACCGAACTCGTGGTACCAGCCGCCGAATTGGCCACCGTGGTGCACGCCGGCTCGTATCGCGACTTCGACCTGGCCTACGGCGCCCTGGCCACCCACGTAGCCCAACACGCGATCGCCGTCGACGGCCCGATTCGCGAGTACTTCCTCGTCGGCCCCCACGACACCCGCGACGAAATGTCCTGGCGCACCGAGATTGGCTGGCCGGTCTTTCACACCACCACCGCCTAACCCGCCCGCGCGCCGTCACCTTGCATGCCCAGAGACAATGCAACCCGGCCACATCCAGACGTCCACGCTCAATCGGGGTTCGAGTAAGGACGCTTAGTTGTCCGAAAAGTGGAGCTGCGGGGAATCGAACCCGAGGCCGAAATCGCGTCGCCCTGCGCGAAAGGTGTTGACGGCGTCAACACAGCTAAAGAGTCCGGGGATCGAGGCCGAAGACCTGCACCGGGGCCGACTTGCCCTTTAGCGCATGCGATCCCCGGTCGGTGAGTCCTTGCGGTCGACGGGCCAGGGCGTCGACAGTCTGATGGGTGAGAAGGATCGCGTCGCCGGTGGTTTTGGTGAGCTGCTCGACGCGGGCAGCGACGTTCGTCGTGTCACCGATCAAGGTGAACTCAAGGTGGCCTCCGCCGCCGATGGTCCCGGCGATCACCACACCGGTGTTGATCCCGATGCCGATCCGTAGTTCTCCGCCGAACCGCTCGGCGACCAGGCGATGAATCACCACCGCCGCGCTCACCGCTGCATCAGCATGATCCGCAAGGTCATTCGGCGCGCCGAAGACGGCCATCGCTCCGTCGCCGAGGAACTTATTGACGTGGCCACCGGCGTCGACGACGGCGGGCACGACGATCTCGAACAGAGCGTTGAGGCGGGCGACGGTGTCCTCGGCGGTGTTCGCCTCGGCGAATGGGGTGAAGTCACGAACGTCGACGAACAGTACGGTCACCTCGCGACGCTCTCCAGTGAAGACATCGTCGCCCTGCTCGAGCAGTCGCGCCGCCAACGCAGGGTCGACGTAAGTGCCGAACGCGGCCTGAAGTCGTTGTCGCTCAGCCAAACCGGCCTGCATGCGGTTGAAGGACGCCGCCAGCGCGCCCAGGTCATCGTCCTGAACCACCGGCAGGCGTCGACTGTAGTCGCCGGCCGCAACACGTTCCGTTCCTTCGGCCAGGTCGCGAATGGGCCGCAACGACGGTGCGAACCCGGCACCGATGCTAATCGGCACCGCGAAGGCAATCGCCACACACCCGATCACCACGGCGAGTACAGGTGCTTCACTGACCTGATTGAATGCGGCGCCCAGCATCGCGGCCCCGATTACGAAGCCGAACGCAACGGCAAGCATGGAAATGTTCGACCAGGTGGCAAATGTCGGCCGGGAACGGGGCAGCGAGTCACCGATCCCGGTATCACCGGCGAGGGCGACCCTGGCCGGTCGCATCGCCCCCTCTATAAAACTGTGCACGCCGATCAATTGTGCCGCACCTGCGAGACAGGCCCCCAGAACCCCGTACTGGGCCAGCCGCGACAAGGTCGCCCCAGCGACCGCACCGACTACGACAAACAGTAGAGCGCCCCAAACAACGATGCTTCCCAACCCTCGGGCAACCGCCTGCCGAGAATAGGTATAGGTGGCGTCCAGTGCGCTCGCCCGATCTACGTCGCGACCGGCTGCCCACCGCTCGGCAAGGCGGAGCGGTCCCAGCCCGGGAAGAACGTACGCATATACAAGCACCGGCACGGCGACAACGGTGATGGCGGCCGCCTCCGCGTAGCCATCGGACTTTTCGAAGGCGACGACGATGAACGACAACATCAGGAAGGCCGGTAGGAAAATGGCGAACATCACCGCGCATATTGCCCACGAGTACCTCGCCGCGTACCGATCCCACGCCCACTGCCAGATGCGGTCCATGCCGCGACACTAAACGTCGGCGACCCGCTATCCACAGCAAAACGGGCCGCTGATCAGCGACCTCTTCGGTGGATCTGCCGGGAATCGAACCCGTTGCAGAGATCCGACATTTGATACGCGAACCGACCCCGTGATTGACCGGCACCGAAGCGCCGCATGCGCGCAACCGCTGCAAAGCCGATCCTTGATCAGCCAGCACGCGTTAATGTTCTGTTGCCGGCAACCGACTACGCGGAGGCAACATGAGTGGCTATCGGACGGTGATCGTCGGGACCGACGGCTCGGCCTCGTCAATGCGTGCCGTCGAGCGCGCAGCCGAAGTCGCGGCGCATGACGATGCAAGACTGATCGTCGCAAGCGCGCATACCCACGTTGCCGAAAAAGGGGGCTGGTCAAGGGCGCCATCACCTGATCACGTGGTCGACCCCCGCGCCGCCGACGCCCTCGGCAGCGAGGGCTACAAGCTGCACGGGGATGCCCCCGTATATGAAATCCTTCGAGAGGCTCGCGAGCGGGCGCATACCGCTGGCGCCCAGTCCATCGAGGAGCGGGCGATCGAGGGCGCACCAGTCAATGCATTAGTGCATTTGGTTCAGGAGACCAACGCGGACCTGCTGGTCGTCGGCGACGTGGGACTGGACACGGTCGCCGGACGGCTACTGGGCTCGGTGCCCGCCGAGGTCGCCCGCCGAGCCAAGATCGACATCCTGATCGTCCACACCGCGGGGTGAGCCGACCATCGTCGGGATGGACAGGGCCACGATGAGTTCGAGGACCGTCTGTGGGTCGTTGAGGCGTTCGCCGTACAGCTCGCGAATCTGGGTCATGCGATACCGCACGGTTTGGGCGTGGACGAATAGATCCGCCGCTACAGCGTCGCGTTGGCCCTGGTGCAGCAGCCACGATCGCAGTGTTTCGGCGAGCCGTTCGGCGGTGTTGGGACGCAACTGATCCAGCGGCGCGAGCACGTGGTGGCGGAGATCGTCAGCGGCTTCGCGGTCGGCGCCGAGGACGAGTTCGACGAGATGGGCCTCGGTGTCGATCGTGTCGGTGTCGCCGCCGGCCAGGTGGAGGTCGCGAGCCTGCAGAGCGCGGCGATAGGACGAGTGCGCCTGCGTCCAGGTGCGGGCCGGGCCGACCACTGCCCGGCGATCTCGAACGTCTCGAAGGAGTCGGGACCGGTTGGGGCCGTGCATATCTGGGACGAGGAGCACGACGACGGACTCAGAGGAGTCGATGCCGGGCAGATCCTCGCTGAGTTGCAGTGTGGATTGCCCGAATCTGGACACCACGCCGCGTGTCTGGGCCGACGGAAGTAGTACCGCGGTGAGAGTGTCGGGCGGAAGCCACTGGGCACGCTCGGCACTCGCCTGCAGTATCTCGGTAGGCGCCCCAGTGAGGAGGTGCCGCCCGAGGCGGTCAAGATGACGCCGCCGTTCTCGATCCGAGGAGGCCAGTTCATCGGCATGCCCGGAAACGCTTGCCGCGGAGAGCTCGTCGATGAACGCGAACACCAATTCGGCGAACCGGGCGATCATCAATGGTGGCAAGCCGCCATCGACGGCGGTTTTCGAGAGCTCACGCCACGCCACGCGCGCCCCCACGCGATAGGCAGACAGCAGCGCGTCGATGGATCGCCCTTGACGCGCCTCGCCGCGGCCGAGTTCGTAGGCGCCTTCAAGTGCAGGAGCCAACGGCGGGCCGGGATCGGAGTCATATGAACGGGCAGCGAGTTGGAGGAAGGCGCCTAGCGCCA
>JAVXWV010000468.1:0-3070 GCA_032230775.1 Mycobacterium sp.
GCGTCGAACACGAACACACCGAGGTACAGCAGCGCGATCGCGACGGCGGCGGTGATGATCGTGGTCTGGGTCCGCTTCAGCTGCGGCGCAAGGCCTTCCAGGTCAAGGCCGCTGGCGTAAATGCAGAGCACACCCTGGCTCAGCCCACCGAGCAATGAGATGACCACGATCGGCAGCACGTACCAACCGGGGGAGGCCGACACCAGGTCATCAAGGTAGGAGTCGGTCGGATTGGCGAACGATAATGCGGTGAATGCGCCGAACAGGCTGGGCAGCAGCACGCCGACGAACATGCCAATGCCCAATGCGCCGCAGATCCGCCGATTGCTGTACTGCCTGGCCGAGATCCGCCGGGTGTAGTCGCCGATTGTCGGCCCGTATGAGATCGGCGCAGCCGCGAACAGCACCGCCGACAGCGCCCACGTCTGCCAGAAGCCACCAAGCATGTATTGGCCGCCTGACGCGCCGGGGTTGAACCCGCCTGCGAACGCGAACACGCCGAGGATCATCAGCGCCCCGACGACGGGAACCACCACCTTCTGCATCGCGACGATGGTCGCGTGGCCGTACAGCGCAACCGTCACCATCAGCGCGGCCACCGCGGCGTATGCGATCGCGTGCACCGCGTCGTTCTCCGGAGTGCCCAGCAGCCTGTGTCCGGCTGCGACGATCGCGTCACCGCTCGTCCACACCGTGACCGCGGCGAATCCGAACGCGATGGCCAGCGCGATGCCCGACCCGATGAACCGTCCGCGGATGCCGAAGAACGCGCCGCTGGACACTGTCATGTTGGTGCCGGTGCGCGGCCCGATGATCGCGGTGGGCACGACGGCCAGAGTGCCGATCGCAGTGCCGACCGCCATTGAGGTGACCGTCTGCCAGAAGCTGAGCCCGAACAGGATCGCGAACGCGCCGAAAACGACGTTCGTCCAGGTGAGGTTTGCGCCGAGAAAGACCGCGCCCAGGTTGCGGGGCCGGGAGTCGCGGGCGTCTTCGGGGAGGTACTCGACGCCGGCTTTCTCGACGCCACCGACGCGGTCGATGGTCGAGACGATCTCCGGCGGAGGCAGGGTAGCGGTCATGGGCTGCTCGATTCGTCCTTGTTGATGGGTAGATCAATAGTGTTGATGTAGTGTTCAATAAGGATCGGCATTCGTCAATAGGAAGGACCGAAATTGACCGTGGAGGCGCGTGACGCGAGACGGAAACTTCCGGCCGAACGACACGGTGAGCTGCTGGCAAGGGCCGTCGAGATCTCGCAGGCGGAAGGCTTGTCCGCGGTAACGCTGCGCCGCGTCGCCGCCGACCTCGGCGTCACTCCCGGCCTGGTCAGCCACTACTTCTCAGCGGCCGAGCAGCTGATTACGGCCGCCTTTCGGGCAGCCGCCGTCGCCGACCTTGCAGAGGCGCGGTCGCACATCGACGCCGCCGCGACGGCCGTGGCCAAGATGGATGCGCTGATGGACTATGTGCTCGACGACTCCAGCGACGACGCCGGCGCGCTGTGGCTGGAGGCGTGGAGCTTGGGCCGGCGCAACGCACCGCTGGCCGCCGAGGCCAACGAGCTGACGGCCGAGTGGTTGGACTGCATCGCCGAGATCGTGCGCGCGGGAGTCGCCGACGGCGAGTTCCACGTCGCCGACGTCGACGTCGCGGCGCGGCGGTTATTGACGATGATCGACGGCCTCGGCGCTCAGAAGGTGGTGCGCGCGGTGCCGTCGCACGAGGCCAAACACATTGCGCGGGCGTATTTCGCTTCCGAGCTCGGGGTGGCAGGTTCTACTGCATGACCTTGCCCGAGCTCCCGCAACTTGACGGCGTTGAGCATCGATTCCTGGACCTGCCAGGGCTGCGCATGCACGTCGCCGAGGCCGGCGCCGGTGAACCCCTGTTGCTGTTGCACGGATTCCCACAGCACTGGTGGGGGTGGTACAAGGTGCTGCCCGCGCTGGCGCAGCGCTATCGGGTGATCGCTCCCGACCTGCGAGGGGCAGGCTGGACCGACGCGCCTGCTGCCGGCTATACCGCCGAGCAGCTGGTCGCCGACGTTGTCGCTCTGCTCGACGCGCTCGAACTGGACCGCGTGCGGATCATGGCCCACGACTGGGGCGCGCTGGTGGCCTTCCTGCTGTGCCTGGGTCACCCGCAGCGAGTGGAACGCTATGTCTCCCTGGCAATTCCGCATCCGTTCGTGAGGTTCAATCCGCGATTGGTCACTGCAATACCTCGGCTTTGGTTTCAATACGCGATCGCAACGCCGGCCCTTGGGCCGATGCTGCTGGCCAAAGGGCGCCAGCCGATGGCGCACTATCTGCTCGATCACTACACGTCCGATAGGCGTGCATTCACGCAGCACGACCGTGAACTCTTCGCCGCACCCTTCCGTGACCGCGCCCGCGCCCGCGCGGGTTCGGCGCTGTACCGCCATTTCATCGTGCCGCTCTTTCCCGCTGTAATGGCGGGCCGGTACCGGAGCAAGCGGCTGGTCACTCCGACGCTGATCCTGTACGGCGGGGAGGACCCCAACATGACCGCCGAGATCCTGGACGGCTATCAGAGTCATGCCGATGATCTGACCATCGAAGAGGTCGCTGACGCTTCGCATTTCATCGCCGACGAGAAGCCCCAGGTCGTCATCGACAAGGCCGTGGCGTTCTTCGGCTAGCGCCTGGCGAGGATCGTGTGTTTTGCCCGCCTCTGAGCGACAAAGTCGCTGCCTAGTTTGCTCCCCTGGCCAGCTCAGCGACACTGTCGCTCAGAGGCGGGCAAAACGCCTCGCGTTCAGACGCCGGTCGTCGAGCCCGGCCAGCCTGCTACCAGCCTTCGGTGAGCACCCGGTCCAGCGTGTCGACGTAGAAGTCCGCCGACTCGACGTCAATGCACAACGGCGGCTTGGTTTTCAGGATGTTCAAGTGGTCGCCGGTCGGCTGGATGATCACCCCGAGCTCGAGCATGCGGTCGCAGATCGCCGACGTCTCCTCCGTCGCGGGTTCCAGGGTTTCGCGGTCGCGGATCATTTCGACGCCGAGGTAGAGGCCGACGCCGTGCACGGTGCCGATGATCGGGTGCT
>JAVXWV010000481.1:0-3227 GCA_032230775.1 Mycobacterium sp.
AGGCCCATGCCGATCACGCCGTAGGCGAACTTGCGCGGTGTGGTCGGTGCGCGATTGCCCAGCCGCGTCCACATGATCGCGAAAAGCGGTGCGAGCGCGATGATCCAGACGGGTTCGCTCGAGCGCCGCGACTTTGGAGCTGGTCAGCATCACGACGAAGTACGCAACCGATGCCGCGATGATGACGCCCGTCGTCACCTGCGACAAGTTGGCCAGCGTGACCAGCCCGGTCACAAAGGCCAGCACGATCACAATGACGACAACCACTAAGGTCGCGACTGCCCAGCCAATCGCGCTGCGCGGCAACGGGTTCGGCACCGTACGCCCGTGCTCGCCGAGATTGCGCCTGAAGAAGACGTACTGCGCGAGTCCCACAGCCATGCCAACCGCTGCGGCACCGAAGCCGTAGTGGAACCCGGCGTGGGTCTGTAACAAGCCGGTGATCAGTGGGCCGATGAAGGCGCCGAGATTGATGCCGAGATAGAACAGCGTGAAGCCACCGTCGGCCCGCGGATCGTCCTTTTCGTAAAGCGTGCCAAGCAGCGACGACGCGTTGGCCTTCAGCGCGCCGGAGCCGAGTGCGACAAGCACGAGACCCGCCGCGACTCCCGCCAAACCCGGAAGGATCGCGAGCGCGATGTGACCGCACATCACCACCACACCGCCGTAGAACACGGTGCGCTCCATGCCGAGCAGCCTGTCGGCGATCCAGCCCCCGAGGACCGTCGATAGGTATACGAGGCCGCCGTATGCCCCGACAATTCCGGTCGCAGTGGCTTTCGGCAGCTCGAGGCCGCCGTCGGTGAGCGAGTAATAGAGGTAATAGCCGAGGATGGTGAGCATCCCGTAGAAGGAGAATCGCTCCCACAGCTCGACTCCGAAAAGGTTGGCCAGGCCCACGGGATGGCCGAACAGGGTGCGTTCGGCGGGCCGGCCCTCCGTCTGTCCTACCGCTGCCATGGGATCACCCTGCCACTCCGCCGGTTGGTCCGCGGCCGATCGCGTCGACTGGACATGCGGCAAAGATGACACGCCGCAGTTTGCAGGACTTTCATGCGGCACAGCACATTTCGGCCCTGCCAGCCTCCGATGGCCCCGAGCGCCCGGCGAGCTGGGACCGGCGCGTGCAGGTAGTGTCCACCCAGATAGTGGACGTCCGAAGGGATGTGAGTGGACGCCGTACTCGGCTTATCAGTAACGCCGTCCGCCGTCGGTCTCGTACTTGTCGAGGGGCAGGACGCCGACGGCGCCACCATGGACCGCGACGCATTCGAGGTCCGCTCCCGGGGCCGGGCGACCGCCCTTCAGACTTCTGAGCAGGCGGCCGCGGCGGTGTTGCGCAGTGAAGCGATAGCCGCGACTCACGGCCACCGCCTGCATTCCATCGGTGTGACCTGGAGCGACGATGCCGACGCCGAGGCTTCGCTGCTGTTGAAGTCCCTTTCCGATTCCGGCTTCGACAATGTCGTGCCCGTTCGGCTGCCTGACGCCACCGACGCGTTGGCGCGGGGGATTGCCGAGGTCATCGGGTTCCGCACGACGGCGGTGTGTGTGTTGGAGCCCGACACGGTGATCGCGCTCATCGTGCATCTCCGCACCGGAGCGGTGCAGACCTCGGTCAACCACCGAATCCTGACCGAAGAGGACCTGATTCGGTGGCTGAGCACGGTGTTCACCCGCGCCGACTGGCAACCCGAGGCCCTGGTCGTCGTCGGTTCAGGCGGGGACGACGAGCTCATGCCGATCCTCGAAGAAGCACTGTCCGTGCCGGTGTTCGCCCCCGCAGAAGCCGGGCTCGCCCTCGCGCGAGGGGCGGCGCTGGCTTCAACGCAGAACGTCGACTTCGCGCTAACCGACCACGCCCAGGTCTTTGACGAACCGCGGGCACCCAGGCTCCGCCGTAGGCAGCTTGGACAAGCCGGCCCGTTGGCGCTGCTGGTCGCGGGGGTGCTGACGTTCACAGTGTCGGCGTCCGTGGCGGTCAGCATGCAGCTGGCGCCCAAGAAAGACGCCGCCACGTCCGAACCGCGGCCAGCCGCCAAAACCTCTCCGGAGACGCCCGCAGCGGCCACTTACGTTGCGCCACCGGTCGCGATCCCGTCGACACCGATCGTGGAGGTGCTGCCGCCGCCTCCGCCCGCAGCGCCGCCGGTCGAGGTTGCCCCGCCGCCGGTTTACAGCGAGACGCCCGTCGGCATCCCCGAGGCACCTGAGGGCGCCACCGACGCCCCGCCGGTCGACGGCATCCCACCGGAGGCGCCGGTGGCAGC
This sequence comes from Mycobacterium sp., assembly GCA_032230775.1. Classification (GTDB taxonomy): domain Bacteria; phylum Actinomycetota; class Actinomycetes; order Mycobacteriales; family Mycobacteriaceae; genus Mycobacterium. The sequence continues at coordinate 2,271 of JAVXWV010000481.1, forward strand.
TCCGCCGCCGGACGCTCCGCCGATACCCCCTGAGCAGCTGGCCCCGCCCGCCGCGCCTGCTCCGGTCGAACGCCCCGGAATCGTCAGCCGGATCAGAGACCGGCTGCACGGCGTCGGCAGCAACGACGAAGTCCAACCGGCTCCCGAGCCTGCGCCGCCGGCGCCTGACGCCTCGCCGCCACTGCCGCCTGCCTGATCCGACGGGCCAGCACGCATAAGCTCGCTGGGGTGCGGGTGCTTCGGGTGACGCTTCGGGTCGCGATCGTGCTGGCCGTGGTGCTGGCGCTGGTCGCGGTCGCGACATCGACTCGGTCGGGCCTGCTGTGGCGGCTGAGCACGTTCACCTATCAGGCCAACGTGCTGGCCGCGGCGTACTACGTGTGGGCCCTTGCATGGCCACGTGCGGACGTCCGGATCGGTGTCAGGGGCGCGGTGGTGCTGTACGTGTTGATTGCGGGCGTCATCTGGAATCTGTTCCTGACCGGGCACAGCATGGGGTACACGCCGGCCAATGTGCTGTTGCACGTCGTCGTGCCGGTGCTGGCCCTTACCGATTGGCTACTCGTGGGGCGGGATCAGGCACAGGTCCGGTGGTGGCAGCCGGTAGTCTGGCTAGCGTATCCGGCGGCCTACCTCGCGCTGGCCCTGGCCGTGCTCAACCACGTGGGGCGACGTGCCCCGTACTACTTCCTTGATCCTCACACCGTCGGGACGGCCTCTGTCGTCGCGAACATTTGTGTGCTCGCGGGCGGCACGCTCGCGCTCGGCTACTTGTTGCTGGGGATCAACCGCGCCGTGGCGATCGTCAGCTAGAGCGACATGCGCACGCACGCGCTGACTTGCGGTTACCCGGGTATTTGGTGGCGACCAACTACGATGAATTTGTGCTGACCGCCCATCTCGGAAGAATGCAGACCGTGCGTAAAACCCTTCGCAATGTGCTTGTCGTCGTGGGCA
>JAVXWV010000500.1:0-3126 GCA_032230775.1 Mycobacterium sp.
GCGATCCCGTCAAGGACGAGGTCAAGATCCAGATGGAAGCGTCGGGGATGTGCCACTCCGACCACCACCTGGTCACCGGCGGCATCCCGATGGGTGGTTTCCCCGTGCTCGGCGGCCACGAAGGCGCCGGCATCGTCACCGAAGTCGGACCCAACGTCGAGGGCATTGAGCCAGGCGACCACGTCGTGCTGTCCTTCATTCCGTCCTGCGGCACATGTCCGTCGTGCCAGGCCGGGATGCGCAACCTCTGCGATCTCGGTGCGCTGCTTCTCAGCGGGACCGCGGTCTCAGACGGCACCAACCGCATTCACGCCAAGGGTCAGCCGGTGTTCCCGATGACACTGCTGGGCACCTTCAGCCCATACATGGTGGTGCACAAGAGCTCCGTGGTGAAGATCGATCCGTCCATCCCGTTCGAGGTGGCCTGCCTGGTGGGCTGCGGCGTGACGACGGGTTACGGCTCAGCGGTCCGCAGCGGCGACGTCCGGCCCGGCGACGACGTCGCCGTCGTGGGTGTTGGTGGTGTCGGGATGTCTGCGCTACAAGGGGCGGTTACTGCGGGTGCCCGCAACATTTTCGTCATCGAGCCGGTCGAATGGAAGCGCGACGCCGCACTGAAGTTCGGTGCAACGCATGCCTACCCCGACATCGAATCGGCGTTCGGAGGCGTCGGCGAGGCCACCGCTGGCCTCATGGCCAAGAAGGTCATCGTCACCGTCGGCGAGCTCGATGGCAAGGACATCGACACGTACCTGAACCTCACATCCAAGGGCGGCACCTGCGTCGTAACAGCGATCGGCAGCATGCTCGACACCCAGGTCACACTCAACCTGGCGATGCTGACACTGATGCAGAAGAACCTGCAGGGCACCATCTTCGGTGGCGGCAACCCACACCACGACATCCCGCAGCTGTTGTCGATGTACAAGGCAGGCAAGCTCAACATCGACGACATGATCACCCGGCAGTACAAGTTGGAGCAGATCAACGAGGGTTACACGGACATGCTCGAAGGCCGCAACATTCGCGGCGTGATCCGCTACACCGACGAAGACAGGTAGCCACGATCAGCCATGTCCCAAGAAACAGTTGAGAAGACGCCGGTCGTCGCCGCATCGGAGGCATCGTGGCGGGCCGTGCAGGCGGGCGACAGAGACGGCTGGCTCGCGTTGATGACCGACGACATCCTCATCGAGGATCCGATCGGGGAATCCGTCACCAACCCGGACGGTACCGGCGTGCGCGGAAAGGACGCCGTCGGCGCGTTCTTCGACGCGAACATCGGCCCGAATCAGTTGACGGTCACCCGCGAAGCGACGTTCCCGTCGAGCTCACCGACCGAGATCGCCTACATCCTGGTGCTGCGCACCGAGTTTCCGAACGGGTTTGTCGCATCCGTTCGCGGCGTGTTCACCTACAAAGTCAACGACGACGGCCTGATCACGAACTTGCGCGGCTATTGGAACTTGGACGCGATGGAGTTCTCCGAGCCGGACAAGAAGGATTAGCAAACTGCTCGACGGCCGCAGCGCCGTAGTCGTCGGGGGAACCCGCGGCATCGGTCTTGCGGTGGCCGAGTTGCTGGCCGAGCAGGGTGCCCGCGTGGTGCTCAACGGGCGCGACGCAGACGCGGCAACCGAAGCAGCCCAAGGCATTACAGGCGCTGTCGCATTGCCTGGCTCACCCGCCGACCCAGCAGTCGCCAATGCGCTTATCGACACCTGCATTCAAGAGTTCGGCAGGATCGACGTCCTGGTGAACTGTGCGGGCACCGCGGGGCTGGCCAGCGAATCGATCCTCAAAGCCACCAGCGCACAGTTCCGCGACCTGCTCGATGCCCATCTCGGCACCGCGTTCGAGACCTGCCGGGTCGCCGCGCCGCACATGGTCGCGCAGGGTGGTGGATCCATCATCAACACCAGCTCGTTCGCGTTCCTCGGCGACTACGGCGGGACCGGCTACCCGGCGGGCAAGGGCGGCGTCAACGGCTTGACGCGGGCGATCGCCGCCGAACTCAAGGAGCACGGAGTGCGCGCGAACGTCGTCTGCCCCGGGGCGAAGACGCGGCTGTCGACTGGCCCGGAGTACGAGAGCCACATCGTCGGGTTGAACCGCCGCGGACTACTGGACGGGGTGAGCATGCAGGCCGCGCTGGACGCCCCGCCGCCCGAGTACGTCGCGCCGACGTACGCCTATCTCGCAGGCGATCTCGCCAAGGACGTCACGGGTCAGATCTTCATCGCCGCGGGCGGCTTCGTCGGCCGCTTCGACCGCCAATCGCCGTCGTTGCTCGGATATCGCGACCACCACGACGCACCGCCATGGTCGGTCGACGAGATCGCGGCGATGGTTACGCGCTGAAAACCCGTCGCAGCGCAACGAATCGGACCAGCGTCGCCACCAGGTTCGCCACCACGAGCACCGATAACTCCACGCCTTTGCCGACCGTCGGGTCGAAGCGGTGCAGCACGAACAGCGAGCCACTCGTTATCGCCAGCCCGAACATGAACACCAGTAGGCCAGACAACTGGTGGCGCGCTACGCCGGTGCGACCCCGGATACCGAAGGTGAATGCCCGGTTGGCCGCGGTGTTGGCGATCGCGGTCAGCAACAGTGCGGTCAGGTTCGCGGCCTGCGCGCCCATCGCGGGGTGAAGCATCAGATACAGCAGGGCATAAGCAAGGGTGCTGGCGATGCCGACGATGCCGAACCGGACCATCTGCCCGACCATGCCCTGCGGCACACCCGGAACGAGCGGCTCGCGGCCCAGACTGCGCTGCAACTCCCGCACCGGCAGCGCGCCGGTGGCCAGCGCGCGACCCACCCGCCAGCAGCCCTTCAGGTCATTGATCGCAGTGTTGATGATGTCGACGCGTGAGTCGGGGTCGTCGACCCAGTCGACCGGCACCTCGTGGATGCGCAGCCCGGCGCGTTCGGCGATCACCAGCAGCTCGGTGTCAAAGAACCAGCCGGTGTCGACGACAAGCGGCAGCAGCTGTCGGGCCACATCGGCGCGCACGGCCTTGAAGCCGCATTGCGCGTCGGAGAAGCGCGCGCCGAGCACGCCACGAAGAATCAAGTTGTAACTGCGCGAGACGAATTCGCGCTTCGGGCCGCGCACCACCC
>JAVXWV010000502.1:0-3784 GCA_032230775.1 Mycobacterium sp.
GGTGTGGGTGCGGGTGGTGGCTGTATAGGGGTGGTGGGTTCGGTCATTTCGGCCTCCTGCCGTTGAAAGAGGACAATTTCGAACGTACACGCGACGATTTCTGCGCCATTTCCTTGCGCGGCCGTCAGCCAAGCTGTTGCATCGGCCTGGTGGGCGACGAGGTGAAGCAGACCGACTTTTCTCGCGCGCACCGACGCGAGTACCGGCGCAAGGTGCAACTGTGCCTGGACGTCTTCGAAACCATGCTCGCCCAGTCCAGTTTCGAGTTCGAGCGGCCACTGACCGGCATGGAGATCGAGTGCAATTTGGTCGACTTCGACTATCAGCCGGCGATGAGCAATCAGGAGGTGTTGGCTTCCATCGCCGACCCGGCGTATCAAACCGAATTGGGCGCTTACAACATCGAATTCAACGTCCCGCCCCGGCAGCTGCCTGGCCGTGCGGCACTCGAGCTGGAGGCCGACGTTCGGGCCAGCCTCAACGCCGCGGAGGCCAAGGCCAACGGAAACGACGCGCACATCGTGATGATCGGGATTCTGCCGACGCTGATGCCGGAACACCTTTCGGGCCGATGGATGAGCGAATCGACGCGCTATCAAGCGCTCAACGATTCGATTTTCACCGCCCGTGGCGAGGACATCCTGATCGACATCGCGGGTCCTGAGCGGCTGAGCCTGCAAACGGAGTCGATCGCACCCGAATCGGCATGCACCAGCATGCAGTTGCACCTCCAGGTCTCCCCCGCCGACTTTGCGAAGAACTGGAACGCCGCGCAAGCGCTGGCCGGGCCGCAGCTGGCCCTCGGCGCAAACTCCCCGTACTTCTTCGGCCACCAACTGTGGACCGAAACCCGCATCGAGCTGTTCACCCAGGCCACCGACACCCGTCCGGACGAGCTCAAGACCCAGGGCGTGCGTCCACGCGTCTGGTTCGGCGAACGCTGGATCACGTCGATCTTCGACCTGTTCGAGGAGAACGTGCGCTACTTCCCGTCGCTGCTGCCAGAGCTGTCGGACGAGGATCCCGTCCGCGAGCTGTCGGAGGGCCGCACGCCGATGCTCGCGGAACTGCGACTGCACAACGGAACCATCTACCGGTGGAACAGGCCGGTGTACGACGTCGTGGAACAGGACGGGGTGGGCCGTCCTCATCTCCGGGTCGAGAACCGAGTACTGCCCGCTGGCCCGACCGTGGTGGACATGATGGCCAACGCGGCCTTCTATTACGGCACGCTGCGGACGCTGTCCGAGGACGACCGCCCGCTGTGGACGAAAATGAGTTTTGCTGCGGCACACCATAACTTCCTCGAGGCCGCGCAGAACGGGATGGACGCCCGGCTGTACTGGCCCGGCCTGGGAGAGGTGACCCCCGACGAGTTGGTGCTGCGTCAGCTGCTGCCGATGGCCGACGAGGGACTGCGCCGCTGGGGAGTCGCGGGTGAAGTGCGCGACCGGTACCTCGGCGTGATCGAGGGCCGCGCCAAGACCGGACGCAACGGCGCGTCCTGGCAGGTCTCCACTGTGCGGGCACTGCAGGAGCGCGGAATGACCCGGCCCGACGCACTGGCCGAGATGCTTCGGCTCTATTGCGACCGTATGCACACCAACAAACCCGTGCACACCTGGGACGTTGCAACGGCGGAGTAGGTTGGGTGCCATGGCATCTGACGTAATGGACTGGGACAGCGCATACCGCCAACAGGGGGGATTCGAGGGGCCGCCACCGTGGAATATCGGCGAGCCGCAACCCGAGTTGGCGGCGCTCATCGCGGCAGGCAAGGTCCGCAGTGACGTCCTGGACGCCGGCTGTGGCTACGCTGAGTTGTCGCTGGCGTTGGCCGCTGACGGCTACTCCGTTGTCGGCATCGATCTGACGCCGACGGCCGTCGCCGCCGCCAACAGGGCGGCACAGGAACGCAATCTGTCGACCGCGTCGTTCGTGCAAGCCGACATCACGTCGTTCACCGGCTATGACGGCCGGTTCTCAACGATCATCGACAGCACGCTTTTCCACTCGCTGCCGATCGAGGGCCGTGACGGCTACCTGCGCTCTGTGCATCGCGCTGCGGCGCCGGGAGCCACTTACTTCATCCTCGTTTTCGCCAAGGGTGCCTTCCCAGCGGAACTGGAGACGGGGCCGAACGAGGTCGACGAGGACGAGCTGCGCGCCGCGGTGTCGAAATATTGGGAAATCGACGAAATCCGGCCCGCCGCAATCCATGCCAACATCCCGAAAATGCCAGGAATGCCCGAGATGACGCTGCCGCACCCCACCGACGAGAAGGGTCGGGTGAAGTTCCCGGCGTACTTGCTGACGGCCCACAAGGCCGGCTAGCCGACTGCGGCGGCCAAGGCCTCGGCGAATTGGTCGAGGTCCTCGGCGGTGGTGTCGACGTGGGGTGAGGCCCGCAGAACCGGCTTCGCCATCTCGTACGGCGCGCGCTGCAGCTCGGCGTACGTCGTAACGATCCCGCGTTCGGCGATCAGCCATGCCCGCACCTTCTGCGGGTCGGCACCGTTGCGCGGCTCCAACGTGGTGATCGCGGTTGGCTCGTCGAGCGGCTCGACCACCCGCCAGCCCCGGACGTCGGCCACGGCAGCCCGGGTCATCCGGCCAATCTCGACTAGCCGGTCGCGGATCTGGTCGGGCCCCGCTGCCAGGTGCTCCCCCAATGCCACCGAATAGCCAACGCGCGCAGCAATATTCGCCTCACCCAATTCAAGGCTCTGCATAACCGGTATCGGCAAGCCCCACTCCGGCGGAGGCAGCCGCGGCCTCAGCCGCTGGGCGAGCTCCGGACGAATCGCCAGCATGCCGACGCCTCGTGGGCCTGCCATCCATTTGCGTGACGAGCTGTAGATCGCGGTCGCGCCGACCGCGCAGTCGAGGTGACCCATCGCCTGTGCCGCGTCGACCACTAGCGGTACGCCGAGCTCGCGGCACACCCGGGCGATCTCGGCCAGCGGCTGGGCCAACCCCCGATGGCTGGCCAACGCGGTGAGGTGTACGAGCGCGGGCGGGTTGGTGGCCAGACCGCGGGCGGCGTCGTCGACCGCGAGCCGACCGAGATCGTCGGCGGGCAACGTGCTGATCTGAAACCCGTTGGCGGCCATGACTGCCAGGTTGGGTCCGTACTCGCCGGGGAGGCAGGCGACACTGCGTTCACCGGGCCAGCTGCTCAGCAGCGCATCGAGTGCGCTGATGGAGCCGGTGGTGAAGACGACATCGGAACCCCTCATCCCGGTCAGCGCTGCGATGGCCGCGCGCCCGGCGTCGAGCGCGGGAGCGGCGGCCTCGGCGGCGACGTATCCGCCGACTTCAGCCTCGTGCCTGGCGTGCTGGGTGGCCGCGTCGATGACGGCGAAACTCTGCCGAGAGCAGGCGGCGCTGTCGAGATGCAGGCCTGCGACATTGGGGCGGGCCGCCCGCCAGCGCTGCGCCAGTGTGCTCTGGTCCGTCATTTCGTCGACAGGGACAGTCCAAAGTCCCCCGCGGGATCGGTCCACCAATGCGTGCGGTGCAGACCCGCCGCCGCCAGTTCGGCATCCACGCCGTCCGCCCTGAACTTGCAGGACACCTCGGTCAGCATCTCCTCGTCCGCGGTGAACTCGACAGCCAGGTCCAGTGCGGCGATTCGGATCCGCTGCGCGCTCGGGACGCGCAACCACATCTCGATGCGTTCTTCCTCGGCGTTCCACCGGGCGACGTGTTCAAACGCGTCGAGATCGAAATCGGCGTCGAGTTCCCGGTTCACCACCGCCAGCACGTTGCGGTTGAACTTCGC
>JAVXWV010000649.1:0-7809 GCA_032230775.1 Mycobacterium sp.
ACACCACCCTGGCGCTACTGATCTACACCTCGGGCAGCACCGGCACGCCCAAGGGCGCCATGTATACGAGGGAAATGGTCGCCAACTCGTGGCGCAAGTCAAGCATGGCGATGTGGGGCAATCAAGGTGCGACGCCGTCGATCACGTTGAACTTCATGCCGATGAGCCACATGATGGGACGTGGCATCATGTACGCCACGCTCGGAGCTGGCGGCACCGCGTATTTCGTTGCCAGAAGCGATCTTTCGACCTTCCTCGACGACCTGGCATTGGTGCGGCCGACTCAGTTGAGTTTCGTGCCGCGCATCTGGGACATGGTATTCCAGGAGTTCCAGAGCGAAGTCGACCGCCGCTCCGCGGGCGCCGACGATCGATGGGCCGTCGAAACCGACGTGCTCGCCGACCTTCGCAATAACCTCTTCGGCGGACGGTTCGTCTCGGCGATGACAGGCTCCGCGCCCATCTCGTCGGAGATGAAGACATTCGTCGAGTCGTTGCTCGACCTCCACTTGACCGACGGATACGGCTCCACCGAGGCCGGCATGGTGTTCGTCGATGGCCAGGTGCAACGTCCCCCGGTGATCGACTACAAGCTCGTTGACGTTCCCGACCTCGGCTACTTCAGCACCGACCGGCCCCATCCCAGGGGTGAGCTGCTGATCAAGACCGCGACCATTTTTCCCGGGTACTACAAGCGCCCTGAGGTCACCGCCGACGTGTTCGACGTCGACGGCTATTACCGCACCGGTGACGTAGTGGCAGAGGTGGGACCGGACCAGGTCACGTATCTCGACCGCCGCAACAACGTGCTCAAGCTCTCGCAGGGCGAGTTCGTCACCGTCGCCAAGCTGGAAGCGCTGTTCGGTGACAGCCCGCTGGTCCGGCAGATCTTCGTGTACGGCAACAGCGCCCGGTCGTATCTGCTGGCCGTGGTCGTGCCTACCCAAGAAGCACTGCTGCGTTGGCCTCCAGCCGAGTTGAAGCCGCTGATCACCGAGTCGCTGCAGGATGTCGCGAGGGCCGCGGGGCTGCAGTCGTTTGAGATTCCCCGTGATTTCATCATCGAGACAACGCCTTTTACGCTGGAGAACGGTCTGCTCACCGGCATCCGCAAGCTCGCGCGGCCGAAGGCCAAGGAGTACTACGGTGAGCGGCTCGAACAGCTCTACACCGACCTGGCCGACAGCCAGACCAACGAGCTGCGCGAACTGCGTGCGCATGGCGCCGAGCGGCCGGTGCTCGAGACCATCAGCCGGGCCGCTGGCGCGCTATTGGGTGCGGCGGCAGCCGATCTGCAGGCCGACGCGCATTTCACCGATCTCGGCGGGGATTCCCTGTCCGCGTTGACATTCGCCAACCTGCTGAACGAGATCTTCGATATCGACGTGCCCGTCGGCGTCATCGTCAGCCCGGCCAGCGACCTGGCGTCCCTGGCGGCGTACGTCGAGGCCGAGCGGCAACCGGGCTCGAAGAGGCCGACGTTCGCGTCGGTGCACGGCCGCGACGCCACCGAGGTGCATGCCAGCGATTTGACGCTGGACAAGTTCATCGACGCGACGACTCTTGCTGCGGCTCCGTCGCTGCCGGGTCCGAGTGCGGAGGTGCGCACGGTGTTGCTGACCGGTGCGACGGGATTCCTCGGCCGGTACCTGGCGCTGGAATGGCTGGAGCGGATGGACCTGGTCGACGGCAAGCTGATCTGCCTGGTGCGCGCCAAGGACGACACAACCGCCCGAGAGCGGCTGGACGCCACCTTCGACAGCGGTGACCCGGAATTGCTGCGCCACTACCAGGAATTGGCCGCCGACCATCTCGAGGTCATCGCGGGCGACAAGGGCGAGGCCGACCTCGGGCTCGATCCGCAGACCTGGCAGCGGCTGGCCGACACCGTCGACCTGATCGTCGACCCCGCCGCGCTTGTCAACCACGTCCTGCCGTACAGCCAGCTGTTCGGGCCGAACGCTCTCGGCACCGCCGAGTTGATCCGCATCGCACTCACCACCAAGCAGAAGCCGTTCGTCTACGTGTCGACCATCGGTGTTGGCGCGGGCATGGAACTCTCGAAGTTCGTCGAGGACGCCGACATTCGGGTCGTCAGCGCGACCCGTCAGGTCGACGACAGCTACGCCAATGGCTATGGCAACAGCAAGTGGGCAGGCGAGGTGCTGCTGCGCGAGGCGCACGATCTGTGCGGTCTGCCTGTCTCGGTGTTCCGCTGCGACTTGATCATGGCCGACACGACCTACGCGGGCCAGCTCAATGTGCCGGACATGTTCACCCGGTTGATGCTGAGCCTGGTCGCCACTGGAATCGCGCCCGACTCGTTCTACCAGCTCGACGCCGACGGCAACCGCCAACGGTCCCACTACGACGGGCTGCCTGTCGAGTTCATCGCGGACGCGATCTCGACACTGGGCGAACGGGTGGTTGACGGGTTCGAGACGTACCACGTGATGAACCCGTACGACGACGGCATCGGGCTCGACGAATACGTCGACTGGCTCATCGAAGCGGGATATCCGGTGGCGCGCGTCGGTGCTTACGACGCGTGGTTGCAGCGGTTCGACACGACGCTCCGCGCTCTGCCCGAGCGGCAGCGCCAGGCGTCGCTGCTCCCGCTGATCCACAACTACCAGCGGCCGGAGACACCGCTTCTCGGGTCGATCGCCCCGACGGACCGGTTCCGCTCGGCGGTTCAGGATGCGAAAATCGGTCCGGACAAAGATATTCCGCATGTGACGCCTGCGGTGATCGTCAAGTACATCACCGACCTGCAGCTGCTCGGACTGCTGTAGCTATCCCCGTACGCGGTCGACGATGTCGATGATGTTGTCGGCCACGAACTTCGGCTGATACAGCATCATGTTGTGACCGCTGCCGTTGGACACCACGTTGGTGGTGCCCAACGCGGCGGCCAACATGTCGTTGGCTTCGTGTATTTGGGCCAGCGTGTAGTTCTCCGGCGTCAGCACCTCGGGCGGCTGGAACTTGTCGGAGCTGAGCACAATGGCGGGTACCAGCGGAAGCGGCGGTGCGGCGTTGATCCGGGCGACGGCGTCACCGGCGAGCACGCCCTCTCCGCCTGGCTCGGGCGGCGCGGCGCTGTCGCGTTCGAATGCCGCATCCTGTGCGGGGCTTCCAACCGAGAGCAGAAACTCCGATACGGGATCGACAAACACCATCCCCGCCACCAGATCCGGGTGCGTGCGCGCGAGCAGGTCGAGCACAAGGCCGCCGTAAGAGTGGGCCGCGAAGACGAATGGCCCCGTCAACTGCGAGGCGCTGATGAGCGCGACCACGTCGTCGACGTCCTGCTGCACGTTGTGTGGTTGCGTCACGTCAGTGGAGCGGTCCGAACCGTCGGGCCGTGTGTTCGGCCGGTCGTATGCGCAGACCTGTGTCGTTCTCGCCATGGTGGGTTGGGTGGCGTCGGGGCTGGGACCCAGCTTCGCCTGCGTGATGATGTCGTACGGCGACGACCGGACCGGGTCATCTGGCGGGACAACGACATTCCACGCCTCGGCGTAGCTGCCCTTGCCCGGAATGATGAACACCGTCGGCGCGCCTGCGCCCTGACAGTCCAGGAACAGCTTTCGGCCGTCGCCGACATCGAACAGCCCAGACGGCCCCACATCAGCCACACTGCGCGCGCACCCACCCGCAAGCACAGCGAGGATCGCAAGCAGCGCGCCGAGCGATCGCCTCACAGGGCGACGCTACATCCGGGCGCCCACTGCAAGGAGCACGATCGCGATCAACGGGAGAGTTCCCTGTGTGATGGCCGCGCGCGCCTTGTCGGGTGATGACACGAGCAGCACCACCGCGGCGGCGAGCATTGACCCGGTGCCTGCGAACATGAGCGCGAGGCCGACGGCGTGATGCTCCTTCCCGATCACGATGCCAGCCACCGTGACGATGGCCAGGAACAGGTTGTAGAACCCCTGGTTGAACGCCAGTTCCTTGGTAGCGAGCGCCTCCTCCTCGCTGATGCCAAACGTCGCGCGGGTCCTGGCGGACGTCCACGTGAGCGACTCCATCACAAAGATGTAGACGTGCAACAGTGCCGCGAGGCCCGCGAAAATCAAACCGGCATAAAGCATTACGCACTCGCTCCCCACTAGTCGAACAGTCCGACCTGGCCCATTCCACTGACTCCGCTGGGCGGCGTCATGCCCAGGTGCGTCCACGCTAGCCCCGTTGCGACGCGACCCCGGGGCGTTCGGGCAATCATCCCTGCGCGCACCAGGAAGGGCTCGCACACTTCTTCGACGGTGGTGGCGTCCTCCCCCACAGCGACGGCCAGGGTGGACACCCCGACGGGGCCGCCGCCGAAACTGCGGGTGAGGGCCGACAACACGGCACGGTCCAGCCGGTCGAGGCCGAGCTCGTCGACGTCGTAGACCTCAAGCGCCGACTTGGCGATGTCGCGGGTGATGACCCCGTCGGCGCGAACCTCCGCGTAGTCGCGGACCCGGCGCAGCAGCCGGTTGGCGATGCGTGGCGTGCCGCGCGATCGTCGCGCGATCTCGGCGCCTGCATCGGCGACCACCTCGATGCCGAGAATGCCCGCCGACCGGGTCAGCACCCGCTCCAGTTCGGCGGGCTCGTAGAAGTCCATGTGGGCGGTGAACCCGAACCGGTCACGCAGCGGTCCGGTCAACGCACCCGACCGGGTGGTCGCCCCGACTAGCGTGAAGGGCGCGACCTCGAGCGGAATCGACGTGGCGCCAGGGCCTTTCCCGACGACGACGTCGACGCGGAAATCCTCCATCGCCAGATACAGCATTTCCTCGGCGGGCCGGGCGATGCGATGGATCTCGTCGATGAACAGCACGTCATGCTCGACGAGATTCGACAACATCGCGGCCAGGTCGCCCGCGCGCTCGAGGGCGGGACCGGACGTGACCCGCAGCGACGTGCCGAGCTCGGCGGCGATGATCATCGCCAGCGACGTCTTGCCCAGCCCGGGCGGGCCTGACAGCAGGATGTGATCCGGTGTTCCGCCACGGTTCTTGGCGCCCTCGAGGACCAGCTGCAGCTGCTCGCGCACCCGCGGCTGACCGATGAACTCGCCCAACGACCGCGGCCGCAGGCTGGCGTCGACGTCGCCTTCACCGACGGTCAGGGCTGCGGAAACCTCCCGCTCGGAAGTGTCTTCGAGGTCGTCGTCTTCGAATCGGCCCACTACTTCTTACCCAACATCGACAGGGCCGCCCGCAGCGCACTGGAGGTAGTGGCCTCGGGCTCGTTGGCCAGCACCTTGTCGGTGGCCTCCTCGGCCTGCTTGATCGCAAAGCCAAGTCCGACAAGAGCTTCCACGACCGGCCCGCGTACGGAGTGGCCATTCAGCGCGACCGCGCCCGCGACGGTTGCGACCGGCCCGATCTTGTCGCGCAACTCGAGCACCAACCGCTCGGCGCCGCGCTTGCCGATTCCGGGCACCCGCGTCAGCGCATTGACATCCCCGTCGGCCAGGGCCACCCGAAGTGAGTGTGCGTCGTACACGGCGAGGGTGGCCAGCGCGATCTTCGGCCCAACCCCTGACACGCTGAGCAGTGTCAGGAACAGGTCGCGGGCGTCGGCCTCGGCGAACCCGTACAGGGTCATCGAATCCTCGCGCACGATCATTGCGGTGATCAGCCTGGCCTCGCTGCCGCGGTGCAGTGTCGCGAGCGTCGACGGGGTCGCCATCACCTTGTAGCCGACGCCGGCAGCCTCGATGACGACATGATCGAGTGCAATGTCGAGGACTTCACCGCGAACGGATGCGATCATCGTGCCGCCTTCAGTTTCGCCTTGTACTTGCGCTGCTGTTCTGCGGCCAGCGCCTCCGCCTCTGCCATGCGGGCGATCATGGGTGCGCGCCAGCAGTGACAGATCGCAAGCGCCAGCGCGTCGGCGGCGTCGGCCGGTGTCGGTTTCGTTTGCAGCGCAAGGATTCTGGTGACCATCGCGGTGACCTGAGCCTTGTCGGCGTTGCCGTTACCGGTGACGGCGGCCTTGACCTCGCTTGGCGTGTGGAAGTGCACGTCGATGCCACGTTTGGCCGCCGCAAGGGCGATGACGCCGCCGGCCTGCGCGGTGCCCATCACCGTGGACACGTTCTGCTGCGCGAACACACGCTCGATGGCGACCACATCGGGGCGGTGGGTGTCCATCCAATGCTCGACGGTGTCGCTGATGGTGAGCAGCCGGCGTGGCAGCGACTCATCGGACGGCGTGCGGACCACGTCGACGTCTAGGGCGGTGACCTTCCGGCCCTGGCCGCCCTCGATGACGGACAGGCCGCAGCGGGTCAGCCCGGGATCTACTCCCATTACCCGCACGTCAGGCCCCTTCTGTGTGAACACCTGTTCGAGAGCTTAACGGGCAGATCCGACGCCTTCCGGCACGACACGCGGGATCAGCGTGACACCGCGGTACCTCGGGGCCAGCGCCCGCCGCGACGCAAGCAGGGGTTCCGTTGAGCGCAGTGTGCGGGCCAGAACAAAGGCGCCCTCCAGCGCGCCGATCAGGGTGATCGTCACCTCGCGGGCGTGCGACGCGTCCAGCCCCCGCGCAGCGAAGTAGGCACTACCGCCGTCTATCCAGCCGCCGAACACCGAGGCTGACGTTTCGCGGAGTTCCTCGACAGTGTCGGCGACCTCGGCGGCGACGCTGGCCACCGGGCACATGTTCGCGAACCCGGTGCCTGCCATGTCCTCGGCCGCCTGGGTGAAGACGGCGTCGACGGCGTCGCCGAGGTCGGTGTATTCGTCGACGATCGACGGGATGAGCAGTGCGTAGGCGTGGCCTGCGTTGATCAGCGCCTCCCGCGCGATCTGCACCTTGCCGCCGCGGAAGTGGTGATAGAGCGAGCCGATCGGGGCACCGGAGGCGGCGGCGATGTCCTTCATGCCGACCGCGCCGTAGCCCTTGTGGCGCATCAGCTCCGCCGCGGCGGTCAGGATCGATTCCCTGGTGGACCTTGCCATTCGCGCCTCCTCGCTACAGACTAGAGCACACGTTCTAGAATCAGCGTTCTAATACCGAAGGGTCGCCATGAAATCCGTCGACGTCACCGCCGGAACCATCGAATACCGCGAGGAAGGCGACCCGAGCGGTCCACCTGTCGTGCTGCTGCACGGCCTGCTCATGAACGACGCCCAGTGGAAACTGGCGCTGCCTCTGCTGCCGTCAGGCTTCCGCTATCTGCTGCCGGTGCTGCCGATGGGCGGACACCGCATCCCGATGCGCGACGACGCGGACCTGACGATGCCCGGCATGGTCAACATCGTCGCCGATTTCCTGGACGCGCTGGACCTCGCCGACGTCACGCTGGTGGTGACCGACTGGGGCGGAGCGCTTTTCCTCACCGACGTTGGCCGCGACAAACGCGTTGCGCGGCTGGTGATCTGCCCATCAGAGGCGTTCGACAACTTCCCACCGGGGTTTCCCGGCAAGGTCGCGTGGCTGGCCAGTCGCAACACATTGACGGTGTCGCTGGCGATGCGGCAGCTGAAGGTCGGCTGGCTGCGTAGGCAGTGGCTGATATTCGGACAAATGGCGAAAAAGCCCATCCCCCACGACATTGTCGACGCGTGGATGGCAGCGGGCCTTGCCGACCGGCGGATCCGCCGGGACCTCGTCAAGTATTGCCGCACCAAGTTCGTCGGCGCTGAGCTGATCCGGGCCACCAACAGCCTGAAGGATTTCACAGGGCCGGCCCTGGTGCTGTGGAGCCACAACCCGGTGATGCCCGATAAACACGCGACGCGCCTGGCCGAGCTGACCGGCGCGACTGTGCACTACGTCGACGACGCCAACGTG